>CAILQO010000062.1 GCA_903836285.1 uncultured Chloroflexota bacterium | reverse complement strand
GGCTACGACGGACGCGTCGCCGTCACCACCCGGCGCATCGTGTAGTCGTTGAGGGTGAACGACCACCATCCGGCGCACGTCACCAGGGTAAGTCGCTCGTCGTCGGTGGCCTCCATCGACGACACGTCGGTTCGGTCGACCAACTTCGACGTGGCTACCGCATACCCGATCGTTTCGACGTGGCCGTCGGCGGCAGCGCCATCGGCGTCCGGGTCGGGCGCGTGCGTCACGAGGTCAAGGTCGATGCGATCGCCGGGACGTGCCTCGTGCAGGCGCGCCAAGGGGCCTTGACCTCCCCACCACGTGTCGAAGTGGCCGACCATCACGGCGTTGCCCGGCGTACCCGGAGTGGCGGTGAACCAGTACCACCCAACGCCGGCGTCCGGTAGCTGCCACTCGCCGGAGTCGTCCATGCCAAGTTCGGTGACATCGGCAGCGATGGCGAGGCGCCGGAGGCGGATGGCGGTCGGCACGCGCGAGGCGACACCGATCTGCGGGGGGCGCGCGGATGCGTCGTCGGCCCGTGGCGGGGAGGTCACGCTACCGGGGGGGGCGGAGCCGACGAGGGCGCCGGCGTTCCCAGTGGGTGAGCCGGTCGGGTTGTCCGGGGGCGCGGACGCGGCGACGGCGATGCGAGGTGCCGCTCCGCCAATGGTGAGAGCGACCGCAGCAGCCAAGATGGCGCGTCGACGCATGACTGTGCGGTTCCGGGCTGCGACGGCCCCACGGCGGGCGGCCGGGGACCGTCGTGAGTGAGGAACGGCTAGCCGCGGGCGCTGGCGAGGCGACGACGGACGAGCGAGATACCCGCGCCGAGGCCGCCGAGGATAACGGCGCCGGCGGCGCCGCCGAGGGCGATCGAGCGTGTGCCGAAGCCGGTGGCCGGCATGGAGGTCGGCGAGGTGACGATGTTGCCGCACGAGACGTAGCCGGGGACGCCGGAGACGCCGGTCTCATGCAGGTTGATGGCATGCGCGGCGCCAAGCATCGCGGAGATTGGCACGGCCAACTCAGTGGTTGAGGTGCCGTTGGCGATGTTCGTCAGGGGTGCCACGACGGCACCCGGCTCCGGGCACTTGCCGGCGTGGATATGGGCCGGGCCGGTGGTGGCGGTCTTGCCGCCGGAGACGGTGACGACCACCTTGGACTTGCCCCCGCCGAGGTCAGTGATGACGGCGGACCCGGTGACACCCGACCCATTCTGGGCGGCCAACGGGATCGTCAAGGTGGTCGGGGTCTGCGCCATCGCAAGCGACGGCAAGGCAATGGCCAACGCCCCCGCGATAACGGCTGATCGCACGTGCCTCATGAACTGGTCCCCTCCGGCACCGGCAGCTGCGGGCAAGCCTTGGTCGCCACTCGGCGCCATCGTACCCGGCACCTGCATGCCACTGGAAAGGCTATGCGAAATGGGGATGGTGCCGTCGGCGCGTGGCGTTGCGATGGCGAACGATGCAAAAACGAAACGTGGCGCGCCGGGCGAACGGTGAACGGTCGGCCGGTCTTCAGGCGGGAGTCCGCAGGTCGGTAGTGGCGCGGCGTTGGCGTTGGCGTTGCCGCAGGCGCACGGCGGTAAGCCCGGCGGCGCCGACGATGAGGGCGATGGTGCCAATCGTCCCGGTGATCGAGATGGTGCGCGCGCTGTCGTTGGTGTTTGGCGCGGCGGCTGGTGGTGCGATCGTCCCACACGCGAGGATGCCGGTCGCGTCGTTGATCGCGGGCGGCGGCACATGGTGGACGACGACGGCGACGCGACCCTGCTTGAGGGAGGCGACAGAGACCGGCACTTCCGAGGAGGATGTGCCGCCGGCGAGGGTGGCGAGGGCGTGGCGCGATGCGCCGGGCACCGGGCACGACCCGTCGCGCAGGTCGACTGGGCCGGCGTCAGCCGAGGCGGCGCCAGAGACGGTGACGATTGCCTGGGATGCGCCGTTGCCGAGGTCGACAAAGGTGGCGGTCCCCGTGAGGGCGGCGTTGGCGATGGGGCGCAACGGGACGACGAGGGTGGCCGGGCCGTCGGCAGCGCGAGTGACGTCGGGGGGCGCGAGGGCGAAAGCCCCCGCCGCCACGATCGCCGCCAGGTGCCGTGCCGCGCGCATTGTGCGTGCCTCCCGGTAGGCGCCGCTTGGGTGTCGCGCCCACGAAACAGCGTACGCCTTGGGGGTCGCGTTGAGCTCTTGCTGGAGTACTGCGGAACGGAAGACGTGGCGCCCATCCGTGCGCGACGCTATACTCGGATTGTTGATCGGGTTACTCGATGATCGGCCCGATCAGGAGGCCGGTATGGCGCAGCTCCTCCCCCACGAGACCGAGTGCACCGACGTCACCGCGCGTCGTGTCCACCAGTTCGGCGTCGTCGCCCTTGCGGTGATCGGGACCGCCCTTGCATGGGCCGCCCCGGAGGTTCCCGCCGGCGCCCTCGTCATCTTGGCCGCCGCCGTCATCATGGGCGTCGGGCGCTACTGGGCCGGCGCCGATCTCTTCCGCCAGTTTGTGTGGCGCGTCGCCGAACCGCGTGGGTGGTTGCGCGCGAATCCCG
>CAILQO010000061.1 GCA_903836285.1 uncultured Chloroflexota bacterium | reverse complement strand
CCGGCGCGGAGCATCGCAGCGTTCACCGCTGGCCCGCCAAGGCAGCATAAGACGCGCACCCCGTGGTCGAAGCGCAGGGTGTGAAGCATCGACGGCAGTGAAACCTCGGCCGTGTCCGCAACTCTCAGCGACGTGACCCCGGCGAGAACTTCGCGGTCAACGCTTGCGATGCCGGAGCCCGAGAAGAGGGCCGTTCGCGTCGGACCGCCCTCGAACATGCGGGGGATGCGCGGGAACGCCGCACGCGTGGTCAGTCCGACCCAGAGCGGTTCTGGCCGGACGCCCCGGGCGATTCGTCGTTGCTGTCGCGCATCGTCGTGGAAAGGGTAGCCGGGATCATCCTCGCGCATGAGAGTGGCACCGAAGAGGACAGCATCGCACTGGCCCTCGATTCGAGTCATCAAGAGGTGGTCGGTTCGACTCCCGATCAAGCGTGTCGTTCCGGGTCCGCCGATCACGACCTTGCCGTCGACGGTCGCCACCATATTGATGACGACGTATGGCCGGTCGTCGGGGACCGCTTGGCCGAACCGAAGGTCGGCGTACGCCGCGCGCTGGTCGATCTCGCCAAGGACCGCGCCGGGCGTGTCGTCAAGCAAGCGTTGCATCGGTTCGGGCCTCCACGCGCACGACAATCCTCGCCGGCGGGCCTTTCGGGGTGGGTACCCTCGACGAGGCGACGGGCGACGACGCCGCAATCATCACGGATCGGGGCGATACGGTGCGCGCACTGCTGAGCGTGTGGGATAAGGGCGGTGTCGTCGACTTTGCGCGCGGGTTGCACGACATGGGATGGGACCTCGTCTCGACGGGCCAGACCTATGCGGTTATTGCCGCGGCGGGTGTTCCCGTTCGTCAGGTCGCGGACGTGACCGGTTCACCCGAAATCCTCGGCGGCCGAGTGAAGTCGCTGCACCCGGCAGTCCACGGCGGGATCCTCGCCCGTCGCGGAAACCTTGACGATGTGGCCGACTTGGAAGCACACCGCATCACCGGGATCGATTTGGTTGCAGTGAACCTTTACCCATTTGTTGCAACGATCGCGAACCTACAGCTGCCGCCTGAGCCAATCAGCGACGCGATGCCCAACGACGTCGAGGTAGCCACTGACCAGATTGACATCGGTGGCCCGGCCATGGTGCGCGCGGCGGCAAAGAACTTCGCAGACGTGATCGTGGTCACCGATCCGGCCGACTACTCCCCCGTCCTGGAGGCAATCCGCGCAGGCGGCCCATCCCTCCGGGCTCGCGCGCACTTGGCGCAGGCAGCGTTCGCTCATGTCTCGCGGTACGACGCCACCGTCGCCGCCTATCTTGCGTCGGTTGCCGGAGACCCACTGCCAGACGCGGTGGCGTTGCCGCTGACGAAGGTGCGATCGCTCTCGTACGGCGAGAACCCGCATCAGGCGGCGGCGCTGTACCGCTTCGCGGATCAGCAGTTGACGGGACCCGGACTGGCCGACCTTATCCAGCATTCTGGTGAGGCCCCGTCGTACAACAACTTGCTTGACCTCGACTGCGCACAGGCGATCGTGTCGGACTTTCCCGAGCCTGCCGTCGCGATCGTGAAGCACAACAACCCGTGTGGCGTCGGGACGGGCGACACCGTTGAGGACGCATACCGGCGCGCGTACGCTGGGGATCCCCTTTCGGCCTTTGGCGGTGTCGTCGCGTCGAATCGCGTCGTGGATGCTCCAATGGCCCGCGCGATGAGCGGCGTGTTGTTCTGGGTCATGGTCGCGCCCGGCTACTCTCAGGACGCCTTGCGCATCTTTGCCCGGCGCCAGACGCGAGTGTTCACGTTGCCCGGAGCGTCAGGCGGGGCACGACTGCCGGCGTTCGGGTGGCAGTTCCGACCGGTGAGCGGCGGCTTCCTCGCACAGTCGCCGGACGCCCTGCCGGCCGAGGTGATTACATTTGCCGTGGAGAGTCACCGTGTACCGACCGACGACGAGGACCGTGCGCTCCGGATGGCTTGGCGAGTGGTGAAGCATGTGCGGTCAAATGCAAGCGTGTTTGTGCGGGATGGGGCGGTGCGAGCGGTCGGCGCCGGCCAGATGAGTCGCGTCGATAGCGTGCTGGCGGCGGAACGCATCGCGTCGCGAACCGTGGCGAACTCCCGGTCCTCCGGGGAGCCCGTGCCCTACGGCCCGCCGCTCGCGGGTACGGTAATGGCAACCGACGGGTTCTTTGCTGACCCAGACGCAGTCGAGGCGGCTGCCGTTGCCGGGGCGACCGCGATTGCTCATCCGGGCGGTGGCCGCAAGGACGCAGACGCCGCGGCGATGGCGGACCGGTACGGCCTTGCGTTAGTGACGACAGGTATCCGCCACTTCCGGCACTAGCACGTCGTCAAGTTGCCGCCCGAACTGCCTCACCGGGACCACAAGGAGTACTCACCTTCGTCGAAGGGTCGGCTTCCTGGTGTGCGTCCGCTACTTCATGACCCCGCCCCGCCCACGCTGTGCCGTTGGCGGTGGGGTTCCCGGGCGCCCGGACAGCCGGCGCAGAAGTTCGTCCTCGGTAGACGACTCCTGGATGGCCTCGACCAGTCGAGCCATCGTGTCCGGTCCGTCGCCGAAGGCAACGACGGCACGCCTCGCCCGGTGGACCGCATCGAGGCGTTCGGGGGTCATGAGCAACTCCTCGCGCCGGGTACCCGTCGCGCGGATGTCGATGGCCGGGAATGTGCGCCGTTCGGCGAGGCGTCGGCTCAACACGATCTCGCTGTTGCCGGTTCCCTTGAGTTCCTCGTACACCACGTCGTCCTGCCGAGACTCAGTACCGACAAGGCACGACGCAATGACCGTCAAGCTTGGGCCCTCGTCGGTCGCCCGGGCGGCTCCGAAGAACCGACGCGACGGGGCAAGGGCGCCGGCGCTGACCCCACCGGAGAGGGTGCGCCCTGCGTTGCGCCCGGTCGTCGCGAGGTTGTGGGCGCGTACGAGGCGCGTGATGCTGTCGATGAGCAGCACCACGTCGTGACCGTCTTCGACTAGGCGACGGGCTCGCTCGGCGGTCAGGTCGGCGACGGCCGCGTGCTTCGCCGCCGCGTCGTCGAACGTGGTTGCGACGACCTCGACGGGAGCGCCACTCGAGGTAACCGGCGGGAGCGTGCGCGTGAACTCGGTGGCTTCCTCAGGGCGTTCACCGATGAGGCAGCAGATGACCCGCGCGTCTGGGTGGTTCGCGATGACGGCAAGCGCGATGTCGCGCAGGATCGTTGTCTTGCCCGCCTTCGGGGGAGAGACCACCAGAACGCGGCTGCCGAACCCTATCGGGGCGAACAGCTCGAGGACTCTGCCAGTGTTGACCCCGGGCTGCGCGATGGAGATGGCCCGATTGGGGTAAATCGCGGTGAGGTGATCGAATCGCGGTCGCGCGGCGGATTGCTCGGGCGTGCGCCCGTCAATCGACAGGATTTCGGACACTCGAGCGGTACGCCCGTTGCGCACAACTGTCGCGACAATTGCGTCTCCGGCCCGGACCCCACGCGTCAAGGTGAAGCCGGGAGGGATCGCGGCGTCCGGAAGGGCTCCCGGTGCGAGCGCCTCGATCGGCCTCGAAGCCGCGCGCAGCACGAGTGACCCGTCGGGCCGTACAAGGACGTATCCTGCGACCTCTGTGGGTGGGCCATCCGCCACGGCGTCGGGTGTGCCGGACGCAAAGCCTTGCCTGCCTTGTCGAGAGCCTTGCGGGCGTTGGTCGGATCGTGGTTGGCTGCCGGATTGCGGTCCTCCCGGACGCGTCTGGGGCGAACGTTCGCCTTGAGGGCGCTGCGGGAGGATTTGGTCGCCCTCCGGGCGGGGCTGGCGGGGCCGACGGCGTCGGGGCCGCCCGGGGCCGGCGGGCATCATCGACATAACCGTACCAACGGGCGCCTGCGGCTGCCCGTGGCGGTTGTTCCGGTCGTCGCGACCGGTGCGAGACCGCGATGCGGTCACGAGTGCGGAGGCAACGATGACAGGGCCGGTTGGGGTCGGGTTCGTGGGGTTCGGGCGGCAGGCGGAGTTCCACGCGAAGGCGATGCAGGCGTTGCCCGACCAGTTTCGATTGGTCGCGGTATCCGATGTGACCCCGGCTCGACGGATCGCTGCTGAGGGGTACGGGATGGTCGCTGGCGAGCTCGTGGATGCCGCCTTCGCCGCGGGGGTGGAACTCGTGTTCATCACAAGTCACTCGAGCCTCCACCATGCCCATGCGATGGCGGCGATCGGTGCGGGGCGCCACGTGATGGTCGAGAAGCCGTTTGCGATGGATGGCGCGCAGGCACGCGAGATGGTGGACGCGGCGCGTGTCAACGGTGTGCTGCTCACGTGCTTCCACAATCGCCGTTGGGATGATGATGTGCGTCTCGTCCGGCAAGCCATTGCCGACGGGAGGCTCGGAGACCTGATCTCGATTGAAAACCGGTCCGCTGGCGCGCGTCCGGCCGTTGGTTTCGGCACTCCCGACTTCCACCAGGAATGGCGCGTCACGGCAAACATGGGTGGTGGGACGATCTTTGATTTTGGCCCCCACTGGTTTGATCAGGTCCTGAGCCTTCGCCCGGGCCGCGTCGTGACCCAGGTCTACGGCGATGTGCGCCATGTCCGGTGGGGAGACGCGGACGATGTCTTCGAGGCACGGATTACGTTTGACGACGGCGTGCGCGCGACGGTCGGCAAGTGCGACGTGGCATATCTCGCGCCGCCGAAGTGGCTGATCTACGGCACCAAGGCAACCTTGCGCCACGACGGCGAGTCGTGCATCGTCGAGAACGCCGACGCGAGCACTCGCATCAAAGTTGGGGACGCCAAAGGCGACCTGTTTGGAAACGTGCACGATGCCATCCGGAATGGCGCGACGCTGCTGGTGACGGGTGACGAGGCCCGCCGGAACATTCAACTGATCGAAGCGACGATCGTGTCAGCGCGCGAACGGCGGGCCTTGGATGTGCATATCTAGGATCACTCGCCACCGTCATGGAGCGCGCGCCCGATTGGGCGCCCGCGACGAGGCTAGCGCAACTCGAGTGACGAGTTGTCGCCGAGCAGGAACTTGTGCCCACGCGGGCGGGTGGCGGCCTTTCGCAGGTCGACATTCCGACCAATAAGACTGTCCTCGATGCGTTCTTCGATGTTCTCGATTCGAGAGCTGTCGAGGACGATGCTGTGGGCGATTTCACTGGACGTGATCGCGCACCCGTCGCCGATCGCAGTAAACGGGCCGATGAAGGTGTCGGTGAGGACCGTACCGGCACCGATGATGGCGGGGCCTCGAACGGTGCTTCGAACGAGACGCGCGCCCGCTTCGATCACCACGCGGCCCGAGACGTGGCTGTCAGCATCGACGGTGCCGTCGATCCGGGTTTCGAGAGTGTCGAGGATGAGGCGGTTCGCATCGAGCATGTCGATGTGCTTGCCGGTGTCGATCCAGTAGCCCGTGACCATCTCGGGCCGGACGTCGCAACCCATCGCGATGAGCTTGCTCAGGGCATCCGTGATTTCGAGTTCACCCCGGGCAGACGGCTTGAGGCCTTGCGCCGCCTCGAAGAAGTGGTGGTCCAGGAAGTAGATTCCGACAATTGCAAGGTCGCTCTTCGGGACAGGAGGCTTCTCCTGCAACTCGACGACGCGCCCATCCTGAACCACGGCGACACCGAGGCCGCTCGGGTCGGGGACACGGTGCAGCAGGAGAATGGTGTTCATGGCACCGTCTCGGAAGGCACGTGCCTGCTCGGCGATGCCTTCACGGATGAAATTGTCACCAAGGAACACCACGAACTTGTCCATGCCGACGAACGCCTGGCAGATGCCGACGGCGTGGGCAAGCCCGCGAGGGGCGTCCTGCTCGATGTAGGTGACCCGCGCACCAAACGTCGAACCGTCGCCGACCGCCGCCATGATCTGCTCGCGGCCCATCGGGAAGTCCGAGGGGACGACAATCCCGATATCGACAATTCCGGCGTCAACGAGATCCTCGATGGCGTAAAAGAGGACGGGCTTGTTGGCGACGGGCACGAGTTGCTTCGCGCCGGTGAACGTGATCGGGCGCAGGCGAGTGCCCTTGCCTCCGGCGAGGATGATGCCCTTCATCTCGGTAGTCTCCAGGGGCGGCGTGCCGGGCTCGTCGCGGCGCGTCACACCCCCCGAGGTGCAACGGAAGCCGCAGCACGACGGAACAGGCCTGCAAACTGGACGACCCCGGGGGGACCGGGGTCGTTCTACGTGGTGGGCCGGGGTGGATTCGAACCACCGTAGGCAGTCAAGCCGACAGATTTACAGTCTGTTCCCATTGGCCACTCGGGCACCGACCCAAAGCCGGGGCGGCACGCCATCCCGACACCTCGGATGGTACCACCTGTCACAGATCGCCTGCTCAGGGCTACGGAAACTCACGGCGCGACGCCGTGCATCGCCATATACTCGCAAACGTTCCGGGGGACACTGGCGGCGTTGGGCCGCGCAAGGGAGGCTGCCTCGGTGGTGAGACGACGGACGATCCTGTCTGGCTTGGGCATTCCCGCAGGCATTCTGGCACCGAGCCTGGTCGCATGCGGAGAGGGGTCGGAATCGCCAAAGCAGGCGTCCGGTCCCGCACCAGACGCCAAGGCGGCCGACGCGGGCGCAAAACCGGCCGCTGGTGGTCCGCAAGGCACGCAGGTTGTCGCCGCGACCGCGGACCCCAAAAAGGTTGCGGCTGCCCTCCTGCCAAAGGTCGTGGCGTTCATCGACGCCGTGAACTCGAAAGATCAGGCGAAAATCGCGAGTGCGAAGAAGGAGATGCAGCAGGAGGCGGACAAGTCGGACGAGGCAGTTCGGAACTCGACTGGCCCCGCGGCAAACGCTGTCAATGCCGCGCTGAACAACATCCGCTTATCGGTCATGTCGAACGACGTCAAGACCCTCGAGCGCGCCAAGCAACTGCTTGAGGACGCGTCCAAGTAGCATTCCCCATGTGGGGGTATTAGCCGGCTGCGTCGATCCGCTCGGCCAACGCGCGGGCGTCCGGACTGATCGACACGGCGCGGTGAACTTCCTTGATCATGCCGTCGACGCGGTTGAGCTCGGCGCCGGCGCTCGGATCAGTGCCGAGCCGCAACGTCATCGACGTGCGGTACTCGACGAGGCGCTTGAGACGTGCGAGGACGATCCGATACGGGCTGTCGTCCGGTACGACGACGGGGCCTAGGTTGTCTTGCGTTGCCGACGATTCTTCCGGTTCGGCGGCGACCAAGGTTTCGAGGAGGGACGACATAAAGGTGGACTCCAATGGCGGCGTGAAGTAGATGATTGCAAGGATGCACGTATTCGTTGACAGAAAACGTGCGGGTCAGGGAGCGGTTGCGGGGCGAGCCTTCAGGCGCCGACTAATTCCGGACCCGCCACGTGATCCGCCCTCGCTTGAGGTCGTACGGAGAGAGCTCAACCTGCACCTTGTCGCCGATGCCAACTCGGATGTAGTTCTTGCGCATCTTGCCGCCGAGATGGGCGAGCACCTGATGGCCTCCCTCAAGTTCGACCGTGAAGAACGCGTTCGGAAGCGTCTCGCGGATGACTCCATCCATCGTGATCTTCGTCTCGTCGACTCGGCCCTGACGGCCTCCGGTCTGGGGGGTCACCATTCGCGTGCAGTTCCTCGTGGTTCGTGTCAGGCAGGCGGTGGCAACGTGCCAACGCACGCGCACTTAGACCGAGCCTCAGTCCAGTGGAAGCATACCTCCTTGCGAGTGCGAGTGTCACGGCGGTACTCTGGTCACATCTTGCCATCCGTCGGTCGGACCCGGTCCTGAATGGATCGGTGATCGTCACCGGCACCGCACCAAAGGAGCACCGGATGCCTCGGTACGTCGAGATCACCGAAGACGAGGCATGGGCCATTGACTTGACGGTTCGCCACACGCACGTTGAGAGTGGTGAAGCGGTTGGTCAGGAGCTACTCCTCAAGGCGATGTACGTGATCCTTGAGTTCGAGGACCGCCGCGCCGCCCCTCTCTCGCCGCTGACCCTCCCCATCGCGCTCACCGAAGAGGAATGCTGGGCGCTTGATCACCAGGTGCGTTGTGACCTGACCATCAACAACAAGAACGTGGGCCGAGGCTTGCTTCTCAAGGTGTTTCGCGCCCTCACCGAGTTTGCAAGCGAGCGGGATGCCATCCATGGCGTGGCGCAACTCTCCGACCTGGCGGGTCGGCTCCGCGGTGAGTTTCCCGCCGATGGCGTAGGCCCAAGCGAATCCGGTGCGCAACCGCGCCTTGGGGAAGATCGTCGGCGTGACATTCCGGGCGACGGCTTCGGCGACGAGATTCCGCCACCAACGGTACCGCGGGGCAAGTGAGCCTCTCGCCTGGCACGCGCGATGGTGCGGAGGCCGAGGCGCAGCAGGCCTCGCTTGCACCGGCTCGCCTCTTCCTGCCCGCGCACCCGGACCTGCGGGCGTACCTCCTTGACCGCGACGAGACCGTGATCGGCCGTTCGCCGGATGCGGACATCGTCGTGCCCGAACCATTGGCGTCACGTCGTCATGCCTCAATCTCGCGTGATCCGTGGGGCTACGCGGTCGTCGACTTGGGCAGCCGTAACGGCACATTGCTGAACGGCGCGTTGGTCTCGAGCCCGCGCAGGCTTCGCAATGGAGACATGATCCAGGTTGGCACGACGGTTATGCGCTTTGACGACCCGAGCGCGACGCTTGGCGCAAGCGCTCGCCAACCGCTCGCCAACCTCCCTGTGTGGGTCAACGAGGCGACCGGCGAGGCGTTCGCCCACGGACGCGTGCTCGAGCTTGCGCCGAAGGAGCTGGCCCTGCTTTCGCTCCTTTGCGAACGTGCCGGCAGCATCTGCGACCGGCCGGACATCGCGGTGCGGGTGTGGCCGGAATATGCGGGACGCATCGGCGACAACAACATCGAGGCGCTCGTCCGTCGCCTGCGACAGAAGCTGGCAGAGGCAGGCGCGCCACCGGACACGGTGGTGACGGTGAAGAAGCGGGGGTATCGGCTCGCGGGCGTCGTTGAAGCCGGGGTCATGGGTCCGACTACGGCCGGGCGCTAGCCGGAGATGCCAACTGCAGATTCGCCCATACCGTCCCGAAAACGCCGGGAGGGGACAGGCGTTATGCCCGTCCCCTCCCAGAGTTCTCCTTCCCGATTGATCGCTAGTCGACGCGGACGTTCACCGCCCGCTGACCCCGACCGCGAGTGTCCTGCCCAACCTCGAAGCTCACCGCCTGACCTTCGGTCAGGTTGTCGAAGGCGTAGCCGACGACACCGGTCGCATGAAAGAAGATCTCCTGACCGTTCTCCATGCGGATGAAACCAAATCCGCGATCGCGAATTAGGCGAACCACACTGCCACGCTGCATTCCCTGCGCCTCACAAGCTGCGTTCCGGTAGGGCCGCGCGCCACCCGGAACGCACCGGCGCCCGCGTGCTGACCACCGTTTCGGGCTGCTTCGTCGGCCCAGCCCCGACCGGTGTCACCGTGACCAGAACCGACCGCAAGCGCGACGATGCCCGACCGTGATGATCCTTTTAACTATAGCAGCGGCGATTTGCGCGGACCGACAGCACCATCAGGAGTGACCGCCGATTAGACGTTGCCAAACGGTTGCGATCGACTCGACGACGGCCCCTGGCGTCGCCGATGCGTTGGCAACGTCGGCCTCGCGTGTGACCCCGCTGAGCACGAGGATCGTCCCGACCGAGGCGCGCGCGCCGGCGAGGATGTCTGTCTCGATGCCGTCGCCGATCATCACCGTCTCTGCGACCGTCGAGCGCATCCGCGCCATCGCTATCTGGAGCATCGTCGGCGAGGGCTTCCCGATCACGAGTGGCTTGACGCCAGTCGCGGCCTCAAGGTAGGCCAAGGTCGCACCGTTGCCGGGAAGAAACCCGGACTCCGTGGGCAAGGCCCGGTCGGGATTCGTCGCGATCAGCGGAGCACCGCGACGCAGGGCCATGCAGGCGCGGCGCAGCCGATCGTAGGTCAGGCGCCGATCGAGTCCACAGACGACGGCGTCCGCCCGGTCAGGTTCGGTCGTGAGCGTGAACCCATGCGCGATCAGGGTACGTACGAGCCCGTCCTCGCCGATGACAAATATGCATGCGCCGTGACCGCAGCGCTGCTCCACGTGAATAGCTGTCGCCTCGGGAGATGTAAGCACGTCGCTTTCTGAAACTGGCATGTCCATGCGCTGGAGGTGCAACGCCACATCCGCCGCGGTCCGCGTTGAGTTGTTGGTAATCAAGTGGAACGGCATGCGGTGAGCCCGAAGGTGATGAAAGAACTCCCGGGCGCCGTCAATGGCACGAGCACCTTCGTAAATGACCCCATCGAGGTCAACCAGGAACGCGCGCCTCCCGGCGAGCACTGCGGAGAGCGGGTCGGTTCCCATGCGGCCGGAAGTGTAGATGAACGGGTATACCGGGGGACACGCCGAGGGAGGGGAGCGACGGGTGACGACAACCGGTGGATCGGTGCCCGATGAGGTCGAACGGGCGGCGTGGATTGCGTTCTCCCGCGTCTCAGGTATCGGAGCGCAGCGGACGCGACGCTTGCTCGATCGATTTGGAACGCTGGCGGCGGCGTGGGTGGCCCCCGCTTCAGCATTCATCGGGCTGGGGCTCGACCGGCGGACGGTTGAGGCGCTCGCCATCGCGAGGCGGGGGCAGGAGGGCCGACGCGACCTCGATCGGCTCCAGGAGATGGGTGCGATTGCACTGACGTGGATGGATCCGGAGTATCCGCCGGCGCTCCGGATGGTCAGTGATGGCCCGCCGGTGCTGTACGTGCGTGGCCGGGTGGAGGCTTTGGCGCCGCCCGCGGTGGCGATCGTTGGCACGCGCCGCGCAACCGGCTACGGGCGCGACCAAGCCGAGCGGTTCGCGGCCGACCTTGTCCATGCCGGGTGGATGGTCGTCAGCGGTCTCGCCCGGGGCGTCGATACGTGCGCGCATCGGGGCGCACTCGCGGCCCGTACGCCCCCCGGATCAACCGGGGTGGCGACGGTTGCGGTGCTGGGGCACGGGATCGACACCGTGTACCCGCCGGAGAACCGGTCGCTCGCGGCGCAGATTGCTGAACGCGGCGCGGTAGTGGCGGACTACCCGCTCGGAACAGGGCCGGCGGCGGACCATTTCCCGGCGCGCAACCGGATCATCTCGGGGCTCGCACTCGGCACACTGGTCATCGAAGCGCCACCTGGATCGGGGGCGCTCATCACCACGACCTACGCGAACGAGCAAGGGCGACAGGTTTTTGCGGTTCCCGGCCAGGTCACGTCCTCCGCGAGTGAGGGGTGCCACCGCCTTATCCAAGCTGGTGCCAGACTGGCGATCTGCGCCGACGACATAGTGATGGACCTGCTGCCGTCGTTGGCGGTCTTGGGACGTGACGGCGCGACCTCTACGCTTCCGCGATCGCGCACGGCGGGACCGCAACTCGCCTTCGACATCGCCGATCACGCCGGCCGGCCGGCGGGACGCGATCCGGGCGATGCAAGTTCTCCTCTCGCACCGAGCGACCACCATTCGGGCGATCAGGTGGGTGACGAGATTGCCACGCAGATCATGAGCATCGTCCGCGACGCCGGTCGCCCCGTGCACGTCGACGACATCGTGCGCGCGTGCGGCGCCCCGGCGCCGGAAGTCACGGGGGCGCTCATGTTGCTCGAACTGGATGGGATCTTGCGGGCGGACGGGACGATGACGTATGCGATCGCTGGGCCACGCCGCACGTGAGCTGGAGCGAAAAGGCGGAAAGGAGCGTCGGACAGATGGTGCGAGGCCCTTCCCTCGTATACTGGCGCCACGCGGAAGGCAGCCTTCCGGAAACGTGCGCCGCCCTGCGCCCGGTAGGTCCGGGGTGGTGATGGAGTGGCGATGCGACGGGCCGAGTCCCTTACCTTGCTGGCCATCGTCCTGATCGTGGCCGTCGCAGGGTGGATCGTGTGGCCGGGGAACCCTGGCATCCACATGACTATTGGCAGGACCGACGTCGATCTTGATTTTCAAGTCGTGGAGGGACTTGACCTGCAGGGCGGCTTGCAGGTTCTCCTCGAGGCCAACCCTCCAGCCGGCCAGGACATCACAACCGAAGCGATGGCCGCGGCACGCTCCGTCATTGAGCGCCGGATCAATGCGTTCGGCACCACAGAACCGATCATCCAGCTGCAGGGCCAGAACCGGATTGTCGTCGAGATGCCCGGGGTCAAGACACCAGATG
>CAILQO010000060.1 GCA_903836285.1 uncultured Chloroflexota bacterium | reverse complement strand
CGGGGTCGAGGCACGCCCTTCCGGGGTCGAGGCACGCCCTTCCGGGGTCGAGGCACGCCCTTCCGGGGTCGAGGCGCGCGCTTCCGGGGTCGAGGCGAGCGCTTCCGGGGTCGAGGCGAGCGCTTCCGGGTCCGCGGGCATCCCTGCCCGCCTCTGGTCAACCCCGGTGAGCGCGTCGAGTTCACGCCAGAGGCCGTCGAGCGCCCACAGGAAGGCCGTCAGCGTCTTCCCGCTCCCGGTCGGCGACACCACGAGAACATGGTCCCCGGCGGCGATCGCCGGCCACCCAACCGCCTGGGCGATCGTCGGGGCGCCGAATGCGCGTGCGAACCACGACCGGGTCGGGGCGAGAAACGGCGCCAAGGCAGGAATCTCGTCCGGTAGGGGCACCGTGACGGTCATCCGCAAACCGTACCGGGCATCCGGGCGACCGGCCCAACCCGGAGGGCAAGCGCGCGCCTCGTCGGCTACCGTGGCGCCGCGCGCTGAAGACATTTTCCTAGGCGACGTTACCCGGAAGGAGCCCCATGGACGTCCGCATTACCGGCTTGCAGACCTACGTTGTCAACGCCAGCCCCGGCGGCGGAAACTGGGTCTTCGTGAAGGTCCTGACGAACCAAGACGGCCTGCACGGCGTCGGCGAGGGGACCGTCACCAGCAAGGCCCAGACCATCGCCGCCGCCATCGAAGAGCACGAGCGCTTCGTGGTCGGGCAGGACCCACGCAACATCGAGTGGTTGTGGCAGGCGATGTACCGCTACCCGCGGTGGCGCGGGGGACCAGTCTTGAACTCCGCAATCTCCGCGATCGAGATGGCCCTCTGGGACATCAAGGGCAAGCTTCTCGGCGTCCCGGTATGGCAGCTCCTGGGCGGTGCCGCCCGCGACCGCATCCGCCTGTATGCGCATGGGTCGCCACACTCGGACGTGGGTCTGGCGCGCATTCAGGCTCTTGTCAAGCAGGGCTACACGGCGATCAAGATGGGGCCCTTTGAGGTGCGCGACGGCATCGTCGACCCGCGCGCCGACGTCCGCCGGGGCGCAGCGGCGATCCGGCGCCTGCGCGAGGCGGTCGGCGAGGACATCGACCTCCTCGTCGATGCGCACGGCCTCTTTACACCGGTGATGGCGGTTGACTTCGCCCGGCAGGTGGCCGAAGCCAACCTCATGTGGATCGAGGAGCCGTGCCAACCGGAGGACCTGAGAACGCTCTCATGGATCTGCGAGCGTTCGCCCGTCCCAATCGCGACTGGGGAGCGCCTCTTCACCAAGTGGGGTTTCGCGGATTTGGTCGAGCAACGTGCGGTCGCATACATCCAACCGGACGTGTCGCACGCTGGTGGTATCTCCGAGACCCGCAAGATTGCGGCAATGGCCGAGGCACGTTTCATCGACGTCGCCCTGCACGGTGCGAGCAGTGAAATCTTGACGGCAGCAAACTTCCACGTCGATGCCTGCACGCCCAACTGCACGATCCAAGAGCACCCATTGGGGAGCCCGTGGCGATACGAGGTAGTCCGCACCACCTGCGTCGTCGAGGGCGGTTTTGCCCGACTGCCGGAAGCGCCGGGCCTTGGGGTCGAGATCGACGAGGCCGAATGCGCCCGCCACCCGTACGTGCCCGACTCTCGCTCACAGTTCACCTTCGCTGACGGATCGGTCGCCGACGCCTGAGATCACCTTGCCTCGGTCGGCGGTGAGCTTCACGCGGGCGTAGACTGCGCCGCCATGAAGATCACCGCCATCGAGACAATCCGGCTCGCTGATCACCCGCACAACCTGTTCGTCCAGGTGCACACCGACGCGGGGCACGTCGGCCTCGGCGACACCTGGCGCCTCACCGAGACGATCGAGGCGTACGTCCACTCGGTTGCGGCGCCCTCGCTCCTCGGGCAGGACCCCAGGGCGATCGAACGTCACTGGAAGACGCTCTACCAGACCGCCGCGACCGGCGCCCTCACGGGGGCCGAGATCCGTGGCCTCTCCGCAATCGACATGGCCTTGTGGGATATCGCCGGACAGGCAACCGGGTTGCCGGTGTACCGCCTCCTCGGGGGGCCAACGTACGACCGCGTCCGCGTCTACAACACCTGCGCCGGCTACCGGTACGGCGACGCCAAGCCCCGAGGGGTCGACGCCACCTACACCGATGGGCGCACGACTGGTCCCTACGAGGACCTCGACGCGTGGAAGACCGACGCCGGCACGCTGGCGAAGGACCTGCTAGCCCAGGGGATCTCGTCGATGAAGATCTGGCCGTTCGACCAGTTTGGCCCGGAGACCGGGGGCCAGTGGATCGACGCACAGATGATCGACGAGGGCCTGCGCCCGTTTCGGCAAATCCGCGACGCCGTCGGCAACGCGATGGACATCGCCCTCGAGATGCACTCCGTGTGGAACTTGCCCGCCGCCATCCGGATCGCGCGCGCGGTCGAGCCGTTCGACCCCCTGTGGTTCGAGGACCCGATCCGGATGGACAACCTCGACGCCCTGGCGACCTTCCGCGAGTCCACGCGCATCCCCGTGACGGCGAGCGAGACCCTCGCGTCGAAGCAGGCATTTCGCGAGTTGTTCGCCAAGCGTGCGGTGTCAATCGCGATGTTCGACGTGGGGTGGGTCGGCGGATTGACTGAAGCCAAGAAAATCGCCGCCATGGCTGAGGCGTACAGCCTGCCCGTGGCCCCGCACGACTGCACCGGCCCAGTTAATTTCGCGGCGAGTGTCCACCTTGATTTCGCGGTGACAAACGTCTACGTTCAGGAAATCGTGCGGGCGTACCTCCATGGGTGGTACGGCGAGGTGGTGTCCGGACTGCCAAGGGTGGAGGGCGGCTACGTCTATCCGCCCGAAGGCGCCGGCCTCGGCGTTCGATTGCTTGACAGCGTGCGCCACCGCGGGGACGCCACGATCCGAATGAGCGAGGTCTGATCGCATACCAATTCGGCGCGGAATAGCCTCACCTCCGCGCCCGAAGGCGCCCACGACCCGCTCCAGACGGACTCAGCGCGTCGCGGCGCACGATGGTCGCCGACACGCAACCGGCAGGAATGTGACCAACCCGCGCACGCCAGAAGGCACAGATGGCGTTGCCGGGACGCCCTGCGAGACCGTTCGGGCGCACGTTCGTTAACGCGCGCGGCCGCCCCCGGCCACGTTGCCGGACCGCAACCGCGCCGAAGCTGGCGCTGCCGCCGTGAGCACGGCCCCTCATCACCCCTATCGGACGGCCTTACCTGGGTATTGCTCGGCCCTGGGCGCCGGCATATTCCGCAATCAGCCACGACTTTCTCCAGATACGGCGCTGCCCGAAACGCCCGTGCCAGACCGGCACAGCTGCGAGGACATTCGGTGCCAACGTGGCACACTCAGGTCAACCTGCGTTGTCGTAATGGCAACACCTCTGTAGACTGGCTGGCACGGGCCGATGGCGCGGCCCGGTTCGGACTGGGGGGTCCATGGCCGTGGACGACGGACGGGGTGAATCACGCGCGGGAGAACCGTTTGGCGAGGCGTTGCGATCGGTGCGCGTGCGCCTCGACCTTAGTCAGGGGCAACTTGCGAACAAGGTCGGTCTCGATCGGAGCTACATCAACCGTCTCGAAGCAGGTGAACGGGGTGCGCCTTCAGCACACGCCATCGTGGCGATGGCATCCGCGCTTAATCTTGACGACCTAGACACGGATCGCCTGCTCCTGGCAGGCGGGCTTCCCGTCAAGGCCCTCGTCGAAGTGGGCCTCGACGACCCGACGTTGCTCGCCCTCGCGCGACGCCTCACCGATACCCGGCTCTCCCCGGCAAGCCGGTCGGCGTTACGTTCGGCGATTGACTCGCTCCTTACCCACTGGGGGAACGCCTCCGGTTCGGTTGGATCAGGAACCGCGGTGGAACGCCCCAAGCCTGGCCAGGCAGGTGACGGCGGCGTGTCCGGGCGAGGTCGCGGCGGGCGAATGCGCCAATGACCATGCGACGCGCACGCGGTGCCGACCCAGCGCCGGAAGCGCCAGTACCCCCAGGGTCCCCTCCCGCCTCGCGGACCACGCCGGACGTGGCGGCCAATGGTGCCGTCCAGATGCGGCCCAAGAAGCTTTCGCTGTCGCCGGTCTATCGGCACCTGCGGGACTCGATCACGCGCCCGCACCTGCGACTGACCGAGTCACGCTATTTCTGGGAGCGGTGGAAGCCTCGCCTCGGGCCGGACGCAACCATCTTGGTCATGGAGGTCCGCGACCGGTGCAATAGGTCGCTAGCCTCGGTGGACGGCACGGATGGGTCGGGTGGCGACTGCACGGTCGGGGCGAACGAGCTGGCCGCTGCATGCGGTTTCTCCCGCGTCACCCTCTGGCGAATCCTGCAACGCGAGGAGGTGAAACGCTTCGTGTGGGTCGAACACAACTACGTGTACGACCAGGCGATGGGCAAGAAGCGCCGTACGATCAGCACATACCACGTCCTGATGGAGGACCCCCTTGTTGAGGAGGACGAGGCGTACGTCCAATCCCTGATCGAGGCGAGCGCGGCGCCTACCGTTCAGGCTGCAACATTGGTCGAATCAGACGGGTTATCCGTGGTGGCCTCCACCCCGCGACCTCGGTTGCAGCTTGAAACGGAGGTCTCCGCACCTACCGTTCAACCTGCAACGACTCGTGTTCCGTTCAGCTTGAAACCGGTGAACGTTCACGAAACGAATCAAGAAAAACGTTTGGAGGGAACGCTACGAGGAGGCGTCACAGCCATCGGTGATGTTGTCAAGCAGGGTGCCTCAATGGACCCAAAAGCCTTTGTGGCCTCGCTGCTGGCGCGCGACCCACTCGCACAGCCACGGTCAGCCGGCGCACTTCGGACATCAAGTAGCCCGCCGGCCTTCACACCAAGTCCTCTGGCCGACGAAAATGGTGGAAAGCCCGTTCAGTTTGTTCCTCCAGATGCAGCACACCGTCCCGATGCACGGCGGAGGAGCGCAGAAAAATATCCCGAGCTCGTTCCATTCATCGACCATGCCGAACGCATGCTCGGCGACCGTCACAGCCGGGGCTTCTATGTCACTGCTTTACGTAGCCTCCATCCGGATCACATGCACGTCTGGTACCGCGCCCTTGGTCTGGCATCGGAGCAGGCGCCGGAGACGATCCGGCGGTCGCGGGGTGCTCTCTTCGCCAGCCTCCTGCGGACCTTTGCCGCCGCTGCCGGGGTCACGCTCTCGTCCCCGCGGGCCGGGGGCACGTGATCCCGTTCGTAAGCGTGTCGGCACCTGATCGCATCGGTCTGACCCAAGTTGCGTGGCGGCCCGTTGAGGTCATCCGTTCTGGGGCTAGGTGCGCGACGCACCTCGTCCCGGCTTGCACGACCGACCCTGCCGGGGTGCCATCAATGCTTGCAGGCCGGGATCAACCGCGTGCGGCGCTTCGCACGCCCAATCCCGGCGATCGGTTCAGAAAGGCATGGCCCCGATGATGGTCCGGCCGATGCAGACCTTTACGGTGACGCCGGCAGTCCCACCGGCGCTTTCCCGCCTCCTCGAGATCGCGACGAACCTGCGATGGACGTGGCACCGTGAGTCGTTGGACCTGTTCCGGCGCCTCGATTCCGACCTCTGGGAGGCATCGGGCCACAATCCCTGCGTCATGCTTGGCTCGATCGCGCAAGATCGCCTTGATGAAGCGTCGACCGACGAGGGGTTCATCTCGCAGTATGGCCGAGTGTGTCGTTCGCTCGACGAGTACATGGGCGGTGCGACCTCGCGCGCCGATGTTCGTGACCCGCTCGCTCCCGCCAGGCCGTGGTTCAACCGTGCCCACGCTGGGTCCGACTTGCAAGTTGCGTACTTCTCGATGGAGTTCGGCCTGACCGAGTGCATGGCGATCTACTCGGGAGGGTTGGGGCTTCTAGCTGGTGATCACCTCAAGTCCGCTTCTGATCTGGGCGTGCCCCTCGTCGCCGTCGGCCTCGCATACCAGGAAGGCTACTTCCGTCAGTACCTCAACCCCGACGGGTGGCAGGGCGAGCTGTACCCGGACAACGACTTCTACAACTTGCCGATGACCCTCGAGCGGCGACCGGATGGGTCGCCGGTCAAGGTCTCCGTGGATCTGCCAGGTCGAACGTTGTTCGCCCAGATCTGGCGTGTCCAGGTTGGCCGGGTGCCGTTGCTCCTGCTTGATGCCAATGTCCCGGAGACAGAGGAGCGCGACCGTGTGGCGTCGCTTCGTCTCTACAGCGGTGACCGCGACATCCGCATCCGCCAGGAGATCCTGCTTGGTGTCGGTGGTGTCCGCGCCCTCGAGGCCCTTGGCTTCCAACCCCGCGTTTTCCATATGAATGAGGGACACGCCGCGTTCCTGGGCTTGGAGCGCGTGCGTCGGCTCATGGAGACCCGCTACCTGAACTTCGAGGAGGCCCGTGAGGTCGCGGCGGCGGGCGGCGTGTTCACCACCCACACGCCGGTGCCTGCCGGTATCGACAAGTTCGTCCCAAGCCTGATCGACCAGTACTTTGGGTCGTGGTACGAGCGCTTCGGCATCTCGCGGGACCAGTTCCTTGCGTTGGGACGCGAGCGTCCGGGCAACCACGAAGAGCAGTTCAGCATGGCGATCCTCGCCATCCGGATGGCCAGTGCCACCAACGGTGTGTCCCTGCTACACGGTGAGGTCTCGCGCAACATGTGGGCCGCCCTCTGGCCCGGCGCACCTGCGCATGAGGTGCCGATCGGTGCCATCACCAATGGCGTGCATGCGCTGTCCTGGTTGTCTGGCGAGATGCTTGGCTTGTACGACAGGTACCTCGGCCCTCGGTGGTCCGACGCGAGCATGAATCGCCATGCCGACGATCGCGCCGTGTGGGAACGGGTCAATGACATCCCCGGCGAGGAGTTGTGGCGGACCCACGAGCGTCGCCGCGAACGCCTGATCAGCTTCGCCCGAGGGCGCTTGCGTTCCCAGCTTGAGTTGCGCGGCGCTTCGCCGTCGGAGGTCGCACGCGCTGCGGAGGTTCTCGACCCTTCCGCCCTCACCATTGGCTTTGCCCGCCGGTTCGCGACCTACAAGCGCGCGACGTTGGTCATGCGCGACATCGAACGCCTCATCCGCATCGCGAATGATCGTGACCGGCCGGTCCAGTTCATCTTTGCCGGGAAGTCACATCCGGAGGACCACGGCGGCAAGGAACTGATCAAGCAGATCATTCAGGTTGCCCGGCGCGATGACCTCCGCAACCGCATCGTGTTTATCGAGAACTACGACATCAACGTCGCGCGGTACCTCGTGACCGGGTGTGACGTCTGGCTCAACGTTCCCCGCCGACCGCACGAGGCCAGTGGCACGAGTGGCATGAAGGGAGCGATGAACGGCGTCCTGCACATGAGCATCCTTGACGGCTGGTGGGACGAGGCGTACCGCCCCGGCTTGGGGTTCGCGGTCGGGCGACGTGAGCAGTTTCCGGACGAGGCCTTCCAGGACGAGGTCGAAGGTCGACTCATCTACGACGTCCTGGAGCAGGAGGTCATCCCGGCCTTCTATGATCGCGGGCACGATGGACTGCCTCGACGCTGGATCTCGATGATGAAGGCGTCCATCCGGGACCTCGGCATCGTCTTCAACACCAACCGGATGGTCTATGACTACGCCGACCGCTTCTACCTGCCGGCTGGCAATCGGCAAGCGCGTCTCCTTGAGAACGACGCGAAGGCCGCCCGTGAGCTCGTCTCGTGGAAGCGACGCATCCGCGAGTGCTGGTCGGACGTACGTGTCGAGCGTGTCGATGCCCCGCCTGTCGGCATCCACGTCGGGTCGATGATGTCGGTCCGTGCGAGCGTCCGCCTAGGGAGGCTCGATGTCAAGGACGTTGTCGTTGAGTTATTTGACGGACCGATCGATCCCAACGGGACGATCGCCAAGGGGAATGCGACGGCGATGACCTGTGCGGATGGCCCGGGCAATGATCGCGTTGCCTCATTCGCCGGTTCTGTCGACTGCAAGGCGAGCGGCCTGCATGGGTATAGCGTCCGCGTGCTTCCGGCACACCCCGACCTGGCGCATGCCCTCGAACCCGCCCTGATCACCTGGGCGAACTAGTGATCGCGCCCCGGCGCGCGGTTGGGCGTATCCGGGGCAATCGTCTTATGCGCCGACGACCTCACCCCAACTCGGCGGTGAGGTCGTCGATGAACTGGCGTGCGGTGCGTCCTGATCGTCCGTTGTGCCAGGCCGCCCATGAGATCGCTCGCCGACGCAGCTCGGCCGATGTGATCGGCAGTTCACGCCGGCGTGCAAGGTGCGCGGCGATCGCGACGTACTCGTCTTGCGAGGGCGTGGTGAAGGTCAGCGTGAGTCCGAAGCGATCGGCAAACGACAGCTTCTCCTGCACCGTGTCCTGGCCATGCACGTCAGTGTTCAGCGGGTCCGGTCGATCGCTGAACTGCTCGCGGATGAGGTGTCGCCGGTTGGATGTGGCGTAGATAACGACGTTTGATGGCCTCGCGGCGATCCCGCCGTCAAGCAATGCCTTCAAGTCCTTGTATTGCGTCTCACCATCCTCGAACGACAGGTCGTCGACGAAGACAATGAACCGTTCCGGTCGCCCACGAAGTGCCCCGGCAATCACGGGGAAGTCAGCGAGGCGTGACTTGGGTACCTCGATGAGGCGCAACAGGTGCCACGGGACCGCCGAGTCGGCCACGGGTTCGACACGTTCACCCCATGCGTCGGGATCCGGTTCGTTCAGGAGCGATTTCACGCTCGACGACTTGCCCGTGCCACGATCCCCATAGAGGAGGACGTTGTTGGCCGGGGCACCGCGAAGGAGATTCGCGGTGTTGCGCCGGAGCAAGGCACGGGCGTCGAGCGACCCGACCAGGTCGGCCGCGTGCACGTCGTCGGGCGCGGTAACCGGGTCAAGTGCGCCCAAGGGTGACCCTGTTTTTGCCCCCGTCCATACGAACGCACGCGCGCGGGCAAAATGCCCGCCACCGTGGCGCGTGTAATGCTGTTCGAGGTGCGTCGCGCCCATTGGCCCCATGAGGTCGTCCCACGCGGGCGCCACCAGTCGTCCCGCACCGGCCGACGCAGGACGAGGTTCAGGATTGCGCACCGGCAACGGGGGGAACGGGATCGACGTCTGCTTCCGCACTGCCGCATGGAGCTGATCGGCGAGGGTGACCAGGTGCGAGATCGCCTGCAGGTCATGGGTGACCGCCGCCATGACCTCCGGGTCCGGGCGACCCTCACCGGTTGCGTTCCGGCCAAGGACATTCTCGCTCGAGGCTATCGCACGCGTAATCGCGTCGCGGAGGTCTGGTGTCCCGTCGATGAGCGATCGCCACAGGTCGGCGTAGGCGTCGACGATTCCGCCCGTGCGTGTCGTTAGCCGGTCGGCGACGGTGATGAGCCGGTCGAGTGGGGGGCGCGACGCGACGTCGTGCAGCACGAGAAGTCCGCGAACTGCCGCGATGGCCTTCGCCCAGCCATGGCGCCGGGGTGGTTCGGACGGTCTCAGTTTCGGTCGCTGGGTGGGTCGTGGCATGCGCAGGCATCGCTTTCCAGTGGGCAAGGTTCGGGAAGTCGGGCGGGTCAGGCACACGGATCGCGCCACCCGTGCGAATGATCTCGCAGGACTTGCCGCCGGGGCCACGCCAGATTCGGCGGACCCCACTGCAGAGATGCAGCACCCCTCCGATAGTGACGGTAAGGCAAATGGTTACGACAGTTTTCGGGGGGCGTCAGGCTGAGACGCCAGCGGAGCGCGAGGCACGGGTTTGTCGCCTCGCGCAGCTGGTGAAGCAAGGCACGTACGTCGTCGAGTCCCAGCACTTGGCCGCTGCACTTCTGGAGTGGGATCCACGTCGTGTTGCCACCCGCGGTGGCGACAGCGAGGCGCCCGACCGACGACGAGCGTACATGCGTGACTACATGCGCCGTCGGCGTGCGGATGCGGCCGCAGCCGCGGTTGATCATGATGTCGGCACGGCGATCATCCAAGCCACTGGTCCACCGGGGCTTACCGGCCTGCCTGGTCCGTAGTGACCCGCACGTGACACGCCGCGTGTTCCCATCTGGTGAAACCTCAACGGCAACTGGCGAAGGCCTTCACTGCAACGACGACGTTGCGGGGAAGGCCTTTGTTGCATGCAGGCTGGTATCCGCCGCGATCACGTTCCGTAAACTCGCCGCGTTGCCGCGAGGTGACGATGATCTCGGCGAGAAGGAACGTACGCCCTCGCCGCCCTGACCGTTGCGCCTGCGTCTGCCAACGCTTGCAGCAACTTGTGGTCTGCGGTGCGGGTGTGGTTGCGCCCCGTCGGTTGCCGGGGCGTGGGTTGACCCTCTAGGGGCGTGGCCAGACCATCCCGCGCCGCTGGCGTGGTGGGACGGTTGCCCGCCTGCCATGGCGCCTGCCATCACGTCAGTGCGCCCTGTCAGTTGGTGGGTTGATCAGCACCAGCGACGTGCGATTGCACGTGCATTCTTTCTCAGTGGTCGCGGCGTCGCGACTTGGCACGGACGGACTGCACGATAGGGAGATCGCTACGTCATGGCCCTTCGCATCAACTACAACCTTGCCGCCTCGGTTGCGCAGCGCAGCCTTGGTTCGAGCCAGGACAATTACGCTAGGCAGGCCGAGCGGCTCGCCACCGGGTTGCGCATAAACAAGGCCGGTGATGACGCCGCCGGCATGGCGATTTCAGAGCGCCTGAAGAATCAGGTGCGAGGCCTTAATCAAGCCCAACGGAATGCACAAGACGGAATCAGCCTCATCCAGACCGCCGAAGGTGCGATGGGCGAGGCGCACAACCTTCTGGCCCGCATGCGCGAGCTTGCCGTTCAGGCCGCAAACGACACCGTGACCTCGACGGATCGCTCCAACATTCTGACCGAGTTCACGTCGCTCTACGCCGAGATCGATCGCATCGCGACATCGACCCAGTTCAATGGCGTCGCGATCTTGACTGGCGGAAGTACGGCGTTGAGCCTGCAGATTGGTGCGAACTCGAATAACTCCTTGGTGAACGACAACGTCATCTCGTTGAACATCACGCCAGGCGGCAGCTTCTACGCAAGCGTCCTGTCACCGACAATGACGGACATGGGGGTCACGTCGCAGTCGGTCGCGAACCTCGCAATCTCGACCCTTGACGCGGCGATCAACGCAGTGAGTACCGCGCGTACCAGCGTTGGCTCGATGCAGAGCCGCCTTGAGAGCGCGTCACGTTCGATTGCGGTTGCCTCAGAGAATGCTGCGGCGGCGAACAGCCGCATCGCCGATGCCGACATCGCAAGCAGCATGAGCGAGCTTGTCCGCGCCCAAATCCTGCAACAGGCCGGAATATCCGTCCTCGCCCAGGCCAACCAGGCGCCGTCGCTCGTCCTTCAACTGCTCAAGTAGCTGCGTGGAGGTGAGGGCGAGAGTCGGTCCCTGACCGCCATGCCCTGCGCACCCGACGCCTGCAAGCGTGCCCCGGGCAGCCGACTCGGGGCGCGCGCGCATCTGTATGGCGTCAGCGTTGATGTCCGCTTGGCGATCAGCTGAGCTTTCGGAACAAGTCAACCATTGCACCGGCGACCGCATCCCACGAATGGGTTGTTTCGGCGTGCACTGGCCCGACCGCCCGCGCCTTGGTACGTACTGCGGGGTCGAGGGCTGCTCGGCCCATCGCATCCACGAGCGCCGGGAAGTCAGGGTCAAGGTGTTCGCCCAAGCCTTCGGCGGCAGCCACGAGGCGCGAGGCCACGAACAGTCCCGACCCTTCAGGGACGAAGTCGTCGGTCGGGCCACCCTTGGTCACCACGACCGGCAGCCCACACGCGACGGCCTCAAGCACCGGGAGGTTGAACCCTTCGGCACTGTACGGCGACACGTAGACGTCGGCCGCGCCGTACAGCGCCTGCATTTCCCGGTTCGTCAGGCGTCCGCCGACGTAGGTGAGCCGGGGAAGGACTCGCTGGCGTGAGGCCTCATCCAAGAAGGCGTCAAGCAAGCGTTCCAAGCGCCGGCGCGAGTCGTAGAGGGCATCGTTCCCCTTCAAGACGAGGTGTGCGCCAGGCAGCAACTGCGCGATGATCGCGAATGCGCGGACCAAGTCCTGCACCCCCTTGTTGCCAGTCATTGCGCCGACGTGCAAGAACATCAAGGATCCTGACGGCACACCGTTGGTTCTGCGCCATGCTTCGCGCTCGTCCTCAGTCGAAGGCCGAAACGTCCCGCAGTCGACCCCGTGCGGGATGACCGTCACCCGATCAGGGTCTGCACCAGCAAGCAGGAGGCCGTCGCGCGACCACCGAGACGGCGTAACGATATGGGTGTCGGTTCGTGCCACTACCCTGGCGAAGGGTTCGTCACGAGCCATCAGCGATGTCGGGACGTAGCGGTGTTCCGAAGTCAGGAAGATGCACGTTCGCCGGGCGCGCACTGTGGGTTCCAGGTCGAATGGCGCGGCGATGCGGTACGCGACGTCATGGACCGTGTGAGGGTCAGGCGCCGGTATCGACCGCAAGGTTGACTCGGCAGCGCCATCAAACAGTGAATGTGCGCCTGGTGCGTCGTCTGGCGGGGCAAGGTCCTGGTGGCATATCGCCAGCTCGGGAACCTTTGCGAGCGCGAGGAGCTGGTGCTGGTTGACGAGGGCGTAAGAGTGCGTCCCGCGTCGCCATCCTTCGACCACGAGCGAGAGAGGCGGCCCCTTGCGTTCGTCTGGCATGGGGCGACGGTAACGCATCGTGGATGGTCCGGTGGTCCGTCAGCCGTTGGTTCGGTCAGAACGCGCACGTGGGGCCACCCGGACGCAACAAAGGCGCCCCGGGCAACAAGCCCGAGGCGCTCTTGTCGTCTGTAGGGTCGTTCGCCGAACCGGCCGTCCGGGTTCGCGGAAAGTGCGCGTTCCCGGTCGGCCAGTGCGCTAAGTGCGCTACTTGAGGAGCTGGAGGACGAGCGACGGCGCCTGGTTGGCCTGCGCCAGGACGGAGATGCCGGCCTGCTGCAGGATCTGGGCGCGGACGAGCTCGCTCATGCTCTCGGCGATGTCGGCATCAGCGATGCGGCTGTTGGCTGCGGCGGCGTTCTCCGACGCAACGGCGATTGAGCGGCCGGCGCTTTCGAGGCGGCTCTGAATGGCACCCAAGGAGGCACGGGCCGTGCTGACAGCATTCACTGCACTATCAAGGACAGTGATTGTCGCGCTCGCGACCGATTGCAGCGTGATGGATGCACCAACTCCGACAAATGATGCTTCGAGGCGCGTCGGCTGGAAACCGCTTGAAGGGGTGACGTTCAACGAAATCGTATTGCCGTTGTTGGCACCTATCTGGAGCGTGAGCGCAGTGCTGCCGCCGGTCAGCACGGCAGTGCCATTGAACTGGGTTGACGTGGCGATGCGGTCAATCTCGGAGTAGAGGGCCGAGAACTCTACTTGGAGGTTGGCACGGTCACTGGCCGTGACAGTGTCATTCGATGCCTGGATCGCGAGCTCGCGCATGCGGGCGAGGATGGTGTGTGCCTCGCCCATGGCGCCCTCGGCGGTCTGGATGAGGCTGATGCCGTCCTGGG
>CAILQO010000059.1 GCA_903836285.1 uncultured Chloroflexota bacterium | reverse complement strand
GGACGGCAACCGCCGCAACGGGCACGTCGTTCGGGTCGAGCCGTGCCAGCTTGCGAAGTGGCTCGCCGCGCGACGAACGCGTCCCCTCCGGCAGGTCTTGCACACGCAACCCAAAAACGCGCCCGGTGTCGGTCACCACGAGCAGGCTATCGACAGTCTCCGCTAGCAGGAGCGTCGCCATGGGGTACTCACGTTGGGCGGGGCGACGATACGTGTCGCGCGGGCACACCTTTGCCGCGCCGTCCATGGCAATGACGACCGTAACCGGCTGGTTCTCGACGCCGGGCACAACCTCTGTCACCTCGATGGTTGGGTCGCCGGCGACATCGATCACGGTGCGCCGGGCGTCGCCGAGCGACGCGAGCGTCTCGCGCATCTCCGCGCGAACCGCCTCGACCAGTAAAGACGGGGTTGCGAGCAGCGCCTCAAGTTCGGCAATACGGGCAACCAGCGTGCGTTGCTCATCGGCGAACTTCGCGGCGTCGAGCCGCGTCACCTGCGCGAGCGTCATGCTGGCGATCGTCTCGGCCTGAATTTCGGAAAGGGCGTACCGCTCCCGGATTGCGACCTTCGCCTCGGTGCGGTCAGCGGCGCCCTGGAAGATGCGGACCACTTCGGTCGCGTTCGCCGCCCCGATGATCAGGCCTTCCACCACGTGCAGTCGTTCACGGGCGCCTCGCAGGTCGTACGTGGCACGGCGGCGCAGCACGTCAACCTGATGATCGTTGTAATGGCGCAGAATCTCGACCATTCCAGCCTGTCGTGGTTGTCTGGCTGGCTCCCACGATGCACCAAAGAGGTACACCATCTGCACGGATACCGCAGTCTGCAATTCGGTGTATCGGTACAGGGCATTGAGCATCTGCACGGGGTCTGCATCCCGCTTCACGTCAAGGACGACCCGGATGCCCTTCTCGGTGTCGGACTCGTCCTTCACTTCGGGGACAAGCCCATCGAGGCGGCGATCATTGAACGCCTTGACGATGCTGGCCTTCAGGCGGGCCTTGCTTACTGGGGGCAACTCGGTAACCACGAGCGAGCGCTGGCGTCCGTTCTCCTCGAGCTTCACCGCGCCTCGCACGACGACGCGACCCTTGCCGGTCGCGAGGTACTCGCGGATCCCGTCCTCGCCGACGACGACCCCGCCACCCGGGAAATCTGGGCCGCGGACATACTGCATCAGCTCAGTCACAGGCATCTGCGGCTGGTCGAATAGTGCGAGGCAGGCCGAAAGCACCTCCGCGAGGTTGTGCGCCGGGATGTTCGTGGCGAGCCCAACAGCAATGCCGCTTGAAGGGTTGCAGACCGGCGGGATTCTTGCCGGCAGGTAGTCCGGTTCGACAACCTTCGGGTCCTGCTTGTACGACGGCTTGAGCGGCACCGTCTCCCGGTCGATGTCGCGCAGCATCAACTCGCCAAGCGGCGAGAGCCGCATCTCCGTGTACCGGTACGCCGCGGCCGGGTCGTCGTCAATGGACCCGAAGTTGCCCTGACCCTCAACGAGGGGGTAGCGCAGCGTGAACTCCTGCGCGAGGCGCACCGCGGCGTCGTACACCGCCGTGTCGCTGTGCGGGTGGTAATCGCCGAGGACTTTCCCGACGACCTCGGCGGACTTGACCGTCGGGCGCGTCGAAAGGTAGCGATTCGCCCACATGCAGTAGAGGATGCGGCGCTGCACTGGCTTCAGGCCGTCTCGCGCATCGGGCAACGCACGATCAGTGACGACCGAGAGCCCGTACGTCACGAAGGCGCGTTCGAGGATCGCCCCGAACTCCTCCAGCTTGACCGTTCCGGCCCCTTCAGCGTTGCTCATGGTGCCCGACCTCCGGGAATGCTGATCGGCTGCGCCTAGACGTCAAGTTCGCCGACCTGCCGGGCATTCTTGGCAAGGTAGCTGCGGCGCTGTTCGGCGTTCCCCTCCTCCATGAGTGCCGAGACCAACTTTTCGGCCACGGCGGCGTCGTCCAACGTGACCTGTCGCAGCACGCGGTTCGCCGGGTCGAGGGTCGTCTCGCGAAGCTGGCGGGCCGTCATTTCGCCGAGACCCTTGTACCGACGGAACTCGGCGTTCGCCGCGCCACGATTCTGCGACTGCCATCGCGCGCGGGCCTCATCGTCGACCAACCAGTGAGTCTTGCCCTTCCACGTGACGGAAAACAGGGGGGGTGACCCAATGTACACGTGGCCTTTCTCAATCAGTTGTGAGAACTCGCGGAAGAACAAGGTCAGCAGGAGGCACTGTATGTGGAGGCCATCGACGTCGGCATCGGTCAGGATGACGATCCTCCCGAACTTCAGCCTTCCGATGTCGAACGATGCGCGGGTGCCGCAGCCGAGGACGCTGATGATCGTGCGAATCTCCTCGTTCTCGACAACACGCTTCAGGTCGGCCTTGGCAACGTTCAGGGGCTTCCCGCGCAACTTGAGGATCGCCTGGAAATCGGCGAAGCGCCCTTGCGACGCCGAACCACCGGCACTGTCGCCCTCAACGATCAGCAGCTCCGACCGTGCGCGGTCCTTCGTGATGCAGGGGATGAACTTCTTCGACACGGTCGTGTCGATGAGCTCTCCGCCCTTGCGCGTGCCGGTGCGCGCCAGTTCCTCGACCAGCATCGCCTCGTTGCGGGCGCGCTGCATCTCGTTGACCTTGCGCAGCCACTCCTTTGCGCGGTCGGGATTTGCCTCGAACCACTCCTTCAGGCCCTCGTCGACGGCGGACCGCACGATCCCCTCGACCGGGGCGTTGTTCAAGCGATCCTTCGTCTGCCCCTGAAACTGCGGATTCGACAGCTTGACGCTGATAACGGCAACCAGCCCCTGTTGGATCACGTCAGGCTTGAAGGCGCCCTTGTCGCGGTCCTTGACGACACCGGCGCGCAGCGCCTGGTCGTTCAGGACGCGCGTGAGGGCGGCCTTGAACCCAGTCTCGTGCACGCCGCCGTCGCGCGTGCGGACGCCGTTGGCGAAGCTGTATATCGTGGTTCGGTAGCCGGAGTTCGGAAGCAGGCTCACT
>CAILQO010000058.1 GCA_903836285.1 uncultured Chloroflexota bacterium | reverse complement strand
CGCCAGTTGTCCCGGGCCTCGAGGAGGCGGGGGCAGCGTCGGCAGGGCGGCGACGCGACGCTGCAGGAGCTCGCGCGCGGTCACCCCGAACGGACGTGCGTTGGTCACACCGGGCAGCATAACTCCACGGGGCGTGTCGACTAACCGGCGATGGTGTGCGCGATGGCGGCGTACGCGGGAATGCCGACGACGAGGTTCATCGGGAAGGTGACTCCGAGCGACAGGCCGATGTAGACGCCTGGCGTTGCCTCGGGCACCGCATGGCGCAAGGCTGCTGGCACGGCGATGTACGAGGCACTTGCTGCGAGCACCATTGCCAGGGTGGTGTCACCGATGCTGAGGTCGGCTACCGATGCGAGCGCAGCTGTAACCAAGGCGTGCACCCACGGGGCCAAGACGGAGTACGCGACCGCCCATCGCGGTTGGGAGGCCGCCGTCCGCAGGCTTCCTGCCGCGACGGTGCCCATGTCAAGCAGGAAGAACGCGAGCATGCCCTTGAAGATGTCGGCCGAGAACGGCGCCATCACCCTCTGGCCGGCGGGTCCGGAGACGATTCCCACGAGCATGGCTCCAACGAGGACGACTTGCGATCCGTCGGTCAGGGTGTGACGGAAGCCCTCGCGCAGGCGGGACGCGGTCGATGCCCCACTGGGTGCTCCCGTGCCCGTTGCCCGGCGCACCCGGTCTGCGAGGAGCAGGCCGATCACGATGGCCGGGCTCTCCATCAGGGCCATCGCCGCCGCCATGTGCCCGCCGTACGGCACACCCGCTTGATCGAGGAACTGCGTTGCCGCCGTAAACGTCACGGCACTCACCGAGCCGTACACCGCGGCGATGCCGACTGCCTCGAACGGACCGACGACGCGGTTGAGCAGGCGGTACGCCGCGAGGGGAACGACCACCGCCATGGTCACGGCGACGCCAAGCCCCGAGACGACGGCGCCGTCGAGACCGGACGCGCGGATGGCGAAGCCACCCTTGAGGCCGAGCGCCATGAGCAAGTAGAGCGAGAGAAATCGCCCGACCGGGCCGGGAATCTCAAGGTTGGATCGGACAAGCCCGGCGATGAGGCCGACAACGAAGAAGAGGACCGACGGGTCAAGCAGGTTCGCCATGGGCAGTGAACCGTACGTCCCGCATCGGCTCCCCTTGGGCGTAGGGCGGTGTCGTGCCGTTACGTGCCCGAACGTGGGTCAGGCGATCCAGTCGATTCGGTCCAGGCTCAGTGCCTGCACTTCCTCCGCTACCAGCGTGATGCCAAGTCCGGGCGCATCGGACACGTCGAGGTGACCATCGACCGGCCGGAGGGGAACCTCGACCAGGTCGTTTGCCAAGGGGGTCGTACGGAACGCTTGGGGGTACTCACACAAGAGGAAGTTGGGGGTCGCCGCTGCGAGGTGCAGGCCCGCCGCGAGGTGGATTGGCGTCGAGATACTCGCGTGCACGCACCACCGCACGTTGTGGACATCCGCAATCACTGCGATCTTGCGCCCTTCCGAGATGCCCCCGGCACGGCAGATGTCCGGCAAGATGATGTCGGCGGCGCGGCGCGACAACTTGTCGTTGAACTGCCAACGGGTGCACTCGGTCTCGCCGTTCGCGACCGGCAGGTCAAGCGCCGCACACAGGGCGGCGTACCCCTCGACGTCCTCCGGAGGGAGTGGGTCCTCAAACCACGCGGCACCCGCCCGCTCGAGACGCCGACCGGCCGCGACCGCCGTACGCGTGTCGTAGGCGCCGTGCGCATCGACGAGGACGTCGGCCTCGCCCCAGACGGCGTGAATGACGGAGGCAGCCGCCTCCAAGTCCTCGTCGAGCGGACCCCTCCCGACGGAGATCTTGACCGCTGTGAAGCCGTCGTTGACGAAGTCGAGGGCGGCAACGATGCGGTCATCGACCGACTCGCCGGGCACACCTGAGAGGTAGCAGGGGATTCGGGTGCGGAACGGGCCACCGAGAAGTCGGTAGACCGGTTGGCCAAGCGCCTTGCCAAGCAGGTCCCAGAGTGCGATGTCCACGCCGGCCATCGCCTCGAGCATGACGCCCCCGGCGTAGCCCCTCAGGCGCATCGAGGCGTACATTGCCTCCCAGTGCGCGTCGATGGCTCTCGGGTCGCGCCCGATCAGTTGAGGCGCAAGCAAGTCGGTGATCAAGGCCTGTGCGACGCGTGGGATCGGCGGTGCGTGGGCTTCACCCCACCCGACCAACCCGTCGTCCGTGACGATGCGGACGAGGAGCACCTCGGCCTGCGCCGGGTAGACGCACAGGTGGCGCCCGTCGTTTCGTGCGAGCACGCGCGGATGGTGACCCCGCACACCGGATTGCGTGGTGGCAGCGCGGAGTCCGGCGCTGCCTTCGTAGTCTCGATGCGCCACGACCCGGAACGACTCGACGCGGGCAATCTTCATGGCGCCAGTGTGCCCCACGGGCGTGTCCGGCGGTCGGGCCACGGCATTCCCTGCCCCCCAATCTGGCTGGCAAGCCTCGTAGATCCGCGGGTATCCCCGCCTACCTCGGGGCAGGTCCAGACCCGTGTCCCGTCTCGCGTCGCACCGGCAACTGCCGGCGCTCCACCTTTGGGCGTGATGGTCACCGGGAACCGTTGGACGCGCCGGACGAGGCGGGTCAAGCCCGGCATGGTGCGCGCGCGACGTGCTTGTACCGGTGTGATGGTCGCTCTCGGCTTCGGCCCCGACCGCGGCTATGATGCCACTGTTGGCGGGAGCTACCAGATTGGGGGAGAAATGGCGGCGACGATTGACAGCCTGACACGCGGGGCGCCCGTGGCTATCCCGGACGGAGAGATCGACGGGTTCGAGGCGACGGCGTATGACCCGGGCTTGTACGCGGCGCACCGGGTAGTCGTGCCGATCGACGGTCACGCGGCGCTTGGTTCCGACATCGACGACCATGTCGAGACGTACGAGAGCGATGGGTACTTGGCAATCGCCGGCTTCTTTGATCGCGCGGAGGTTGCCGCCGCCTTGGCCGGGATGGTCCGCCTGATCGATGGCGGGGCGCCGGGCTTCCGGGGGCTCCAGTTCGAGGCGGGTGCGCGCAAGCTGCTGGCAACGGCTGCGCCGGAGGCGAAGCAGGATTACGTCCGCAAGCTCACCGGATTCACGCAGTTCGACGCTGACCTCCACGCCATCGCGACGCATCCGCGATTGCTGGCGATCGTGCGGCGCCTTATCCGTGCCGAACCGGCCATCTTCGAGGACAAGGCGCTGATCAAGCCCCCGCGCCTTGGGCGAGAGAAGCCGTGGCACCAAGATCACGCCTACTGGAACCTGCCGCTCGACGCGCGGGTCGTCACGGTGTGGATTGCCCTCGACGCCGCGACTGAGGCGAACGGCTGCCTGTACCTGATCCCGGGAAGCCACCGGGAGGGCGCGGTCGTCCACTTCAAGCGACGCGATTGGCAGATTTGCGATACCGAGGTCGATCGCAACCGCGTGGTGGTCGCCCCGCTCGATCCGGGTGGCGTTTTACTGTTCAATAGTTACTTACTGCATGGGACCCCGGCGAACGCCTCCCCGATGCGGCGGCGCGCCCTGCAGTTCGTCTATGTTCCCGCCGAGGCCGCGAGGATCACCCCGGCCGAACGGCTCGCGGTGTTTGGCAGCGAGGGGAAGGATGTGACTTGCTAAGGACGAACCCTTTGGGTCTCTGCAACCCGTCCTCCGATTAGCGGAGGACGGGCACTGTCGAGCCACCTAGCCCTTGTGCCCGCACATCACGACCGGTGGTGATTTGCCCACTACCGCCAGCAATGCAGCCTCAATCTTGGCAAGACTCCGGGAGGGAGGTGGGGCTGCCATGCCGTTGCACTGCCACCAAAAGGTGGCCAGCGGCGACCGACACCCGGCCGTTTGCCCCTGCCATCTCGTTGCTCACGCCACGCGTGGTACCCCACGCCAGTGACGCGCCAATGAGGGCCCATCGGAGGCCGTCAGTCGTCGTTCCGTCAACCGTCGGAGAGAGCGCGACCAACGTCACGTGATCGCCCGGCGCACCTGCCAGGGAGCACTCGCCCGGCCCCGTCACAATGGTGGCCGCCGCGTCGGGAGAGACGAGCCACGTGTCCGGCACGCGGCCGACGGCACCGGCCAACGCCGCGAGGTTCCCGAACAGGTGGTCAAGGCGCGGCGGCCCCTCCGTGGACTGGCGAAGTGCCCCGGCGATCCGCAGGCGCGTCGCACCCCGCCGAATCGCGACGTCGATCGCAAGCTCGAGGTCGGTCGCGTCCTTGTCGGTGGGGTATCGCTCGACGACGACACCAGTGGCGCGCAGGCGGGCGACCGTGCCGGTGTCCGCCGAGTCGAGATCGCCGACAAGGACGTGGGGGATGACCCCGGCGTTTTCGAGGGCGACGGCACCCCGGTCGGCGGCCACGATCACCATCGCATGTGCGGCCTCGGCCTGCAGCCACCCAATATCCTCGACCTCGCCGCCTGCTACCACCAAGCCAAGAACGTCTCCCGGCGATAGCACGCCCTCAGGATCGGCCATGGCCTCGCGCATCGGCCACGAGGGCTTGGACATCCACGACTGAACCCGATGCCGACGCCTCGATGGCGCCGAAGAGCATCGCCGTGCTCTGGAGGTTGTCCGCAAGCGTCGTCTGGGGCGCGGCCCCGCCGTCGAGCCAGTCCATGAACTGCCCGATGACGGCCGCGTGCCCCTCGTGCGGCATCGTGACGGTCGGCATCTCCTCGACGCGCATCCCCCTCCCTCGCTGGTGCTCCTGCACCCGAACCACGTGGTCGCGATCCAGGACGATGGCGCCGCCCTCGCACTCAAGCCGGTACGCCTCGCCATGCCACGTGTTCTGCCAGCCGCCGGCAAGGCCGCTGCCCTCGTACTGGGCGAACGCACCGCCGGACATCTTCATGACGTAGAGCGCGAGGCACTCACCCTTGAAGCTTGGCGCACCCGGGTTCCACTCGTGCCCGGAGATGGTCAGGCAGTCCTGCCCGGTCAGGTGGCGCAACTGGTCGAAATGGTGGATGCTCCCCTCGACCAGCAAGGCGTGGCGCATCTCGTGGCGGAACGGTGCGCCCCACGCGAGGGGTTCGCGGTAGTCCGCAGCGAAACGACCGACGGCATAGCGCACTGCACCGACACGCCCCGAATCCAGGACTCGCTTCAGCGTCTGGATGCGTGGTGTCTGGCGGTAGTTCTGCATGATCGCGATTGGCACGCCGGCGACGTCAGTGGCACGAACGATCGCCTGGACATCCTCCCACGATTCGGCGACCGGCTTCTCGGAGAGGATCGGTAGGCCACGTTCGCATGCTCCCTCAATCGCCTGTCGATGAAATCTCGGGGGCACGACGATCGCCACCGCATCGGCCTCTACCGAATCGTAGGCGGCAGCCATGGACGTGAAGCACTGCGACTCGGCCAGCCCGAGGTCCTTTCGCGCGGTTGCGAGGACATCGGTGCTCACGTCGACGATGCCTGCGATACGCACCCGTTCACCGTGAGCCGGCAGGAACCTTCGAAGCCAGTTCGCCGCCATGCCGCCTGCGCCGATCACTAACCACCGGTACTGCTTCACCTTCGTCACCTCGGGCCGGATGCTACTCCCGAGGTGCGCGCCACGTCCGCTGCGAAGCTAGGAGTTGGGTGCTTCAGGGTAGAAGTGAGCCGGGTGGGCCGCGTGGATCCAACGGCTGCGGGTGCGCGAGACCACCCAGCGCCCGTCTCCCACCGGCGCGGGTGAGGAGGAGCGTTTGGGGCGCTGCCATTGGTCGCTACGGGCCCATGCGGTAGCCCCGGAGGGCTCCCAGCAACTCCGAGATGGCGGCGCCACCGGTACCGATCATCGGCTCACCGTGCGTCACGAGGATCGTCTGCGGGTCGAGGCGCGACTGCACGTCGACCAACGACTCGAGCAACGTCGTGCCGAACCACGCGCGCACCGCCGACCGCGACGCATCGTCCTCCCCGATGTACGTTGATTCGGGGGGCAACCGCAGGCCCGGCCCATGCGGGTCACCTGACTCGCGGCCAACCACAATGTCGCCGAGGACGAGCGCTCGATGGCCCGGGATGAAGAACGCTCCCTCGCCATCGGGGTATCCGCCGGGAAAGTCAAACAGGATGGGCACGATCCCGCCCGGCAGCGTGGTCTCCCGGTGGTACACGTGCGTATGGCCAATCGGCGACCACGAGGCGGTCCCGGATGGAATCCAAATGGAGGTTGTCACCACCGCGCCGTAGCGCGAGACAATCTCGTGCGTGCTTCGGTCGTGCCCCGGGAAGGTGAGCAGGATTGCCAGCCACTGCCCGTCATGGCGCGCCATGTCGCGGTCGAGCGCCGCCCAGAATCGGTCGCGATTCGGTGCATCGGGCGGCACCTGAGGGTCGATGAGCACGATGCCATCGTCGACCTCGAGGAAGACTGAACCGACAACCGGCCCGGACCCGTTCGGCCAACCAGCCTCCGGCGTGTCCGGGTTGATTGCCTGCCAGTACCAGAAACGGTCGGCAATCCGTGTCACGCTGAGCGTGCGCGACGGGTCCGACACCGCACCGGAAGTGACTTGCCCGCTCATGGCACCGGGATCGGCACGCCCGTTGGGTCGTCTGGCAGCACGTCGAGGCGCAGCAGGTCGTCGAGAGTCTCCCGGCGCGCCGCGAGGCGGGCATGGCCGTCGCGCACGAAGACCACCGCGGCCCGCGGGAGACGGTTGTAGTTGCTCGCCATCGCGTGGCCATACGCACCGGTCGACGGCACGGCAAGCACGTCGCCGGGCCGAGGATCAGGCAGGGCGACGGCGTCGATCAGGGTATCCGTCTCGCAGTGCTTGCCCGCGACCCGGAACAAGCCAGACGGCACCTCAGTGGCCCGGTTCGCCAGAGTTGCGTGATAGACGGCGTCGTAGAGTTGTGGGCGGGGGTTGTCCGAAAGGCCCCCGTCGATCGCGACGAACGCGCGCGTCCCCGGATCCTCGTTGATGGGGACGATCTTCGTGGCGCCGACGCGGTAGAGGGTTGTACCGGCCTCGCCGACGATTGACCTCCCAGGTTCAAGGTGCAGGTGCGGGAGTGGCAGGTGCCGCGACGCCAACCCCTCGAGCAAGGCGTCGACGATCCGGGACGCGAACGCTTCGATTGAGGGGACGTGATCGTCCGGCAGGTAGCGGATGCCGAGGCCGCCGCCGACATTCAGTTCCTCGACGGAGAGGCCGGTCTCCTCGCGGATCGCGACGGCGAGGTCCAGAAGGGCCTCAATCGCACCGAGGTGTGCCTCCATGTCGCGCAGGTTGCTGCCGATATGGGCGTGCAGGCCGGTAAACAAGAGTCCGGGTCGCCGGACGATGTCGGTAACCGCGTCGAGCGCCGCGCCCGATGCGATGTTGAAGCCGAACTTGGTGTCCTGTTGCCCGGTGCGGATGCGCCTGTGCGTGTGAGGGTCGACGCCAGGCGCGACACGAACCCACACCTCCTGCACCCGACGGCGAGCGCGCGCGGCCTCGTCGACCCGGACGGCCTCCCACGCGTTATCGATGACGATTCGGCCGACACGCTCATCGAGGGCGCGCGCGATTTCGTCGTCACTCTTGTTGTTGCCGTGGAAGACCACACGACGCGAGGGAAACCCAGCCGCAAGGCCGACGTGCAGCTCACCGCCGGAGGCGACGTCCAGGTCCAGGCCTTCCTCGTCGATCAGGCGCGCCATCGCCGGCACAAGGAACGCCTTGCTGGCGTACGCGACCGTGACGTTCGGGTAGCGCGACTGGAAGGCATGGCGATAGGCGCGACAAGCGTCGCGTATCGCCACCTCATCAACGACGTAGAGCGGCGTGCCGAAGCGGTCGGCGAGGTTGACGGTGTCGCAGCCACCGATCTCGAGGTGCCCGGCCTCGTTGACGCGTTGGGTACCGAGAAGGAACATACCAGGATTGTACGCCGGTGGTCCCAACTCACCATGAGCGCCGGGCGAGGCGGCTGGCAACGAGAGACGGGCGGTCCCGGCACTCGCTGTCCAATCATTG
>CAILQO010000057.1 GCA_903836285.1 uncultured Chloroflexota bacterium | reverse complement strand
GCCATCGCGCCAAGCCCAATCTCCAGGCCGGCGTTCAGTTGCCACGCGGCGAACACCAGTACGCGGAGCGCCATCTTCAGCGGCCAGACGATGAAGAGCACCGCCTGGTAGACGGCCGTCTCCTGGTCCTGCCCGCCACGTTGGCCCGCGCGGATGAAGTGCCCGAGGACAACCACGGCCAACGCCAGCAACGGCGCCACCAGCAGTGCCACCGCGACGGCATGACCATAGCGGAGGCTACCGATCAACTCATACGCGCGCATCGCGTACAGGCGCGTCGCCCCGCCCGGCCCACCTCCCGTGATCAGATACACGAGACCAAACGTGTTGAATGTGGAGATTGTTGAGAACAGCGTTTCGACGATGATGACGTAGCGCAATCCCGGCAACGTGATGTGCAGGAACCGCTGCCATGCGTTTGCACCGTCGACGGCAGCCGCGTCGTACAGCTCACGGTCAAGCGCCTTCAGGCCCGCCAGCGAGAGCAGCACGAAGAAGGGCACGCCCTTCCAGACGTTGACTGCGACCATCGAGTGCAGGGCAAGGTTCGCGTCACCGATCCAGGCAATCCCCTTGAAGGTCGGCCCCCACGTCTCGGCCCCGCCAACGGCATCGTAGATTGCACGGATCGTGAGGTTGAGCGCACCGAACTGCGGGTTGTAGAGCAGCCGGAAGGTCGCCGCAGTCACCACCTCGGGGACGATGTACGGCGCGAGGATCAGTGCGGTCATGATGCCGCTGAACCGCTTGACGTTGTGCAGGGCGAGCGCGGTGGCGAGTCCAATGACGAACTTGACCGCAACCGCCTCGAGCGTGAACTGCATCGTCAGGAAGAAGGAGCGGCGGAAGAGGGGGTCCTCGATCTGGATCTGGTAGTTCCGCAAGCCGACGAAGTCGCCCCAGCGGTTGCCGATCACATTGAAGAAGCTCATCCACATGGCCTGCAGGAGCGGCCACGCGATCAGGCCCCCGAGGAGGAGGAGCATCGGGAACGCGAACAGGTACCCGGTCGCCCAGTCCTCGCCGAACCATCGGCGCATGAAGCGCTGGAAGTCGGATGTGCCGGACCGACGCATCGCCGGTGGCGCGATGCCACCTTGGCTAGTCAACACCGCCATGCGGCCCCCCTGATGGTGGTGGGCGACGGCCGGGGACGGAACGGGCAGCGACTGCACCGCCGCCACCCCAGCCCAGAAAGAGTGATGCCCGGGCCACCAAAGTGGCCCGGGCATCGTACCGGCTTCTCGCTACGCGCCCTTCTTGCCGAAGGACTTGAAGATGCCGACGCACCGCTGGTGGGCGTCGCGCACCGCAATGTCCACGCGCTTGCCACCAAGAATCTCGCCAAACATGTCGGTCATGACGCTCTCTTGGTTGACCGCCTCGGCGGCCTCGGAGAGCGGCCCGCGCCACGCGAGACCCTGGAACGGCGGCTCGTTCTGGGCAACAGCCTTGAACGCCATCGCTACCTTGTTGCGGGTGATGTCCGGATGGTCCCAGTACTTGGTCCACGCCGGCACCGTGTACCCGAAACTGATGTTGTACATCGCCTTCTGGACCGGTTCGGTCATGAGGAACTCGGAAAGGCCAGCCGCGACCTCGAAGTTCTGCGACCCCTTCATGAAGTAGTGGTAGTGCGGTGCGGAGCCTTGCAGGCGCAGCCCGAGAGGCCCCCGCGGGACGGGGACAAGCATGGTGACGTCACCGACCGGGTTACCGTCGAACTTGGCCTTGGCATAGATCGTGCCGGCGTTCGAGGTGAAACCGATCACGCCTGCAAGGTACGCCTCATTGTTCGACAGGTCGTTCCAGGCATTCACGCCCGGCGGCACCATCGACTGGTAGGCCGTGTTCTGGTAGCAGTCGGCAAGCCACGTCATCGCGTCGATCGTCTCTGGCGAGTACAGGGTCACCATCTCGCCAGTCTCGTCCGCCAAGGCACCGCCAAACTGGATCATGAGCGTCTGGACGAGCGACTCGCCGTCACCCGACCGGTTGGTGGTCATGCCCCAACCGTAGAAGTTCTCGTTCGGGCGCGACACGGCGAGGCAGGCCTCGCGCAGGCTCTCCCAGGTCTCGAAGCTCCCCTTCTCGATCGAGAAGCCAGCCTCGCCGAACTTGTCCTCGCGCACCCAGTAGTTGCCCGATCGGTCGTAGAACGGCACGCCGATCCACTTCCCGTCAACGATGTGCGAGGCACGGGCACCAGTGTTCGGTGTCCCATACTTGATCTCCATCGCCTTGACCTGCGTGCTCGCGTCCCGGGTCAGGTCGAAGAAGTTGAG
>CAILQO010000056.1 GCA_903836285.1 uncultured Chloroflexota bacterium | reverse complement strand
GGCCATTGCCAGCGAAACCCGACTAGAGCGGGCCTCGGCTTGCAAAATCGATGGTGCGGACATCGGGACCCTCCGGAGATTGGGCGGCGCATTCAACGCCGTCGCTTTGGCAAGAATCACAATCGGGTCAATCCCTGCGACCCGTGCCGGGTCGGGACATCCCCTGAAGAAATACAACTGCTCGACCGATTTTCCCGTACGGAGTCGGTCGCTTTGCCGGTTGCCGGTTACGGATTCGTGAACACTTTTGACCATCGGTGGTCAGCGCGGTGCTCATTCGCGCCGACCTGCAGCGATCGCCTCATCGAGAATGTCGACGAGATGCTTCCCGTCCATGGCGACTCCTCGTTCTCGCAGACCCATGTTGATCTGTAGGAGGCATCCCGGGTTCGACGCGACGACACACTCAGCCCCAGTCGTGCAGACGTTCTCGAGTTTCGCCTCAAGCACTTTCGCACTGGTGTCCGGCTGAAGGATGTTGTAAATTCCCGCACTGCCGCAGCATCGGGTCGAGTCGCGCATCTCCACGAAGGTTAGGCCCGGGATTTGCCCGAGCAGTTCCCGCGGTTGTGATCTCACCCCTTGCCCGTGAACAAGGTGGCACGCGTCTTGGTATGTAACTGTTCGGGCAACGGGCCCAAGCGGTGCCGTGAGGCCGACCCGCGCCAAGAATTCAGCAACGTCCTCAACCTTTGACACAAAGCGCCGAGCACGCGCGGCGTATGCCGGGTCGTGGCGCAGCAAGTGATCAAATCCCTTGATCTGCGCGCCGCATCCTGCTGAGTTTATGACGATCGCATCGAATTCGTCGATTCCAAATGCCTCGAAGGCATCAATGTTTGCGCGGGCCATTGACGCGGCTGCGCTCTCATCTCCAGCATGTGCAGCAAGCGCTCCACAGCAACGTTGCGCATGAGGGATCACGACATCGCACCCGTTCGCCGCGAGCACTCGGACGGTTGCGTCATTCGTGGGCGCGAAGGCCAAGGGCATGATGCAGCCGGACACCATCCCAACCCTGAATCGCCGGCTAGAAGTCGCCGGGACTACCTCTGACGGTGGACTCTTAAAGAACTGATCATTCAACGTTGGCGCCATGCGCTCCATCACAGCGAGCCGTTTGGGCAGGAGCCCGAAGGCTGCGGCTCGCTGGACCAATGCTGGTAGCGGCGAACGCTGATACCAACGCAATAGGCGGCCGACAGCCTCGAGGCGCTTCGGGAACGGGAAGAGCTGGCGAAAGACGAGGCTGGTCAACGCGCGTCGCGGAGCGGGCGCGTGGTCCTCAAGGATTGCGTGGCGTGCGGCCTCCATCACTTGCCCAAACTGGACATTTGATGGACACGCTGTCTCGCATGCGCGGCAGACAAGGCACTGGTCCAAGTGATGCTCGAGTTCGTCAGTGAGCGCGAGGGTGCCTTCCGCAACAGCGCGTATCAGGTAAAGGCGTCCGCGCGGTGAGTCTGGCTCAAGCCCATTGGCCCGATACGTTGGGCACTCATTGAGGCACAAGCCGCAGTGAACACACTTAACGAGTGCCTCGTAGTCGTCCGCGCCGATGAACCCTTGAAGTCCCGGCGATGGAGGGACGTGTGTCAGCGGGTCGTGCGCAAGGATCTCCGGAGACTGGGCCGTTGTCGCCATCACCACTGCTGGTCCTCCCGCTTGCTTGGGTGACTAGAGGCCGCCCACGAATCGTCCGGGGTTGATTGTTCGTGATGGGTCGAACTCGTCGCGGATTCTCTCCATGATTCGGAAGTCATCGCGGGTGCGCCCCCAAGCGAGTTCCGGCGTACGAAGCGCATCGGGGGCGGCCTCGGTGACGCACGTGCCGGATGCCGACTCTGCCATGTCGCGCAGGCGAGCAAGGAGGGGGCCGTCCAAGCAATCGAGGCCGACGTGCATCACGCCGATACCAGCAAGCGCGATTGCTGAAGCGTTCGCCACGCCGGCATCACGCAGGACGCGCGCGACCTGCACCTGGAGCTGCCCCAACCTGTCAGGCAACACTGCAAGTTTCACGCGGTTGGGTCGCTGGCGGTGCTTTTCAATCGATGCCCGAAACGCGTCGTGGTCGTCCCCGGAGAGGGCATCCACCGAGATGGCACCGGCATCGCGGAATGCCATTGCGACCTCCCGAGATTGCCTCGACACCGCTGAAGGCCACCCGCTGCACCACGCGGCGACGACGGTTGTGAACGCCGCAGGCGGTTCGTCGAGAGATCG
>CAILQO010000055.1 GCA_903836285.1 uncultured Chloroflexota bacterium | reverse complement strand
TGCGAATTCCCCCTTGCGCACCATCGCGCCGCGGACCCGGCTCCCCCTGCCGGCCCCGCGGCGCACCGGTATTGCCCCGGTTCGGCCTTGGCGCCGGTTCCCGTAGCTGAGGCCTCGTCTCGGCAACGCCCGGTCCCTTCCAGCGTGAACCATCGGACACGACCACGCGGAGACCACCGATGACGGTGACGCTTGGCAACCACGCCGCGTCCGGCACAGGCGGCCAGGCGGTAGCTCCCCGGCCCCGTCCGCGGCGGACGATGACGCAGCGGCTCGACGCCATCACGGGAAGCCTCTTCCTCTGGCCATCGATCCTGATCATCCTCGGGATGGGCATCTTCCCGTTCGTCGCATCGATCTACCTGTCGCTGACCCGCTTCGAGCTGGCGAAAGGCGGGTTCAAGCTCACGTGGGTGGGCTTGCTGAACTACCGGAAGCTGATCACCGGCAGCGAACGCCTGCACTTCCTTGGCAAGCTGGGCGACCCCGACGTGATCGGCTGGGGCTTCATCCTCGCAGTCGCGGCGGGCGGCTTGGCACTGCTCTGGAGCCGCTGGCGCGCCAACGAGGCGACGATCGGCAGCTCCATCTCGTTCCTCATCGCGCTGTCCGTGGCGGTCGGGCTGGCATGGCTTGTCGCCAGTACGGTCGTCGCCGGGGCACGCGCCGGGTCACTGGTCGTGACGATCATCTATGTCGTGGTCGGGATCACCTTCCAGTACCTGATCGGCCTTGGCCTTGCCCTGCTCTGCACCATGAAGCTGCCGGGGCGGCGCTTCTTCCGGGTCGTCTTCCTGCTGCCGATGATGATCACGCCGGTCGGCGTGGCGTACATGTTCCGCATGATGGCGGACACGGCGAAAGGTCCGCTGCAACCACTGTGGGCGCTGGCCGGCCTGTCGAACTACTCGTGGACGAACGACGCGTGGGGTGCGCGAACCGCCGTGATGATCGGCGACGTGTGGCAGTGGACGCCGTTCATGTTCATCGTGCTGGTGGCGGCCCTTGAAGGGCAGCCGACCGACCCGATTGAAGCTGCGCGCGTTGACGGCGCGAACGACTGGGACATCTTCCGCTACGTGACGCTGCCGTCGATCCTGCCGGTGAGTACCAGCCTGGTGCTGATCCGGATGATCGAGGCATTCAAGATCGTCGACCTGCCGCGCGTCCTCACGAACGGCGGGCCGGGCACGGCGACCGAGTCGCTAACCCTGCACGCGGTCATCATCTGGCGCGCCCTCGACTTCGGGGGGGCCACGGCGGTGTCGTTCCTGCTGGTCGCCCTCGTCACGGTGGTGGCAACGGTGTTCGTGAACGTGGCGCGGGCGCGCACGACGGAGGCGGTATGACGACACAGGTCTCGAGCGCCCGCCCGGGGCGGACGCGGAACCTCGGCGACCCGTCGCCGCTCCAGATGGTGATTGCCTACGCCATCCTCGCGGTGTGGGCGACCGTCGTGCTGTTCCCGCTGTACTGGGTGGTGGTCACGTCGGTGAAGCTGCCGGTGACCGTGAATACCGGGCCGTTCTACATCCCGTGGATTGACTTCACGCCGTCGCTCCACGCGTGGGAGTACATCCTGCAGACGCAACGCGACCAGACGTTGCGGCCGTACTGGAACACGATCGTCGTGGCGACGACCAGCACGGTGATCGCGCTGTTCATTGGGTCAGCGGCGGCGTACGCCCTGGTGCGCTTCAAGTTTGCGCCGAAGACCGGCCTGATCTACCTCTTCGTGGCGTGCATCGGTGGGACGGTCGCGATCACGTGGTTTGACGTGCCGTGGCAGCTGGCGTCGTCGTCGATGCTTGCGGTCTACCTGATCCTGGCGGTGACGCTGCGGAAATGGTTCACCGCGACGATGGGCAACAGCGACATCGCCTTCTGGTTGATTTCGCAGCGAATGATGCCCCCGATCGTGGTGATCCTGCCGATCTACGTGATGTTCCAGCAAGTGGGGTTGCTCGACACCTACACCGCGCTTATCGTGGCGTACGTCTCGGGGAACCTGCCCATCGTGGTGTGGCTGATGCGTGACTACTTCCAGTCGGTCCCGATCGAGCTGGAGGAGTGCGCGGCGATTGACGGGGCGTCGCGCCTGCGGACCTTCTGGACGATTGTGCTGCCGCTGGCGGCGCCGGGGCTTGTGGCGACGTTCCTGTTCGTCCTCGTCTTTGCGTGGAATGAGTACCTGCTGGCGCTCTTCCTGTCGTCGTCGCAGGTGCAGACGATGCCGCTGGTCGTGGCGGCGCAAAGCGGGACGCGCGGGACCGAATGGTGGTACATGTCGGTCGTGATCCTGCTGATGATCGGCCCCGTCATCGCGATGGCGATCGCATCGGAGCGGTTCATCTCGCGCGGGCTGCTGGTTGGCGCGGTCAAGGGGTAGCACAGGCACCCTCGCCCCCCTGCTGATCTGCGAGACGGCCTCGAACCCCTCCCAAGCGCATTCGTCGCGTGAGAGGGGTCACGCTGGTGCGGCTGCAACGCCCGCGTCCGCGCACGAGCTTGCACTCGTGCAGTCCGTCGCGCGGCTGCGTTACGTCGAGTACGTCTCGCGCCACTCCAGTGCGTCACGCTTGGCCTTCAGGCTCTCGTGGAAGTCCATCACCGGCACGATCTCAAAGGTGTACGCGGGAAAGGTCAGGACCAATGCGTGCAAGGCATGCACGTCATCGGTCTCGAGGAACGCGTAGCCTCCGTACCCGTCGAGGCGTGAGACGGCGGCGGTGACGATGAGGGCATCCGGCCACTTGAGCGGGTCCCACAGGGCGCGTGCCCGGTCCTGCGCCGCCTCGTAGTCGGCCGGCGACCCCATCGGACGTTCGCACCACGCCATCATGTACCGCATCGATCAACTCCTCGTTCGGTGGCAGGAATCCCGGTTCAATTGGCGTGCAGGGCCTCGTTCAGGACGACCTGGTTGCGCTTGGCCACCACCTCGATGGCGCCGTCCTGGCTGTTCCGCCGGAACAGGAGGTCATCCTGCCCGGACAGGTCGATGGCCTTGACGATCGTGCCGTGGGGCAGGCGCACCTTCGACCCAGCGGTGACGTAGAGGCCGGCCTCGACGGTGCATCCGTTCCCGAGGCTGATGCCCAAGCCGGAGTTCGCGCCGAGGAGGCAGCGTTCGCCGACACGGATCACCTCGCGCCCACCTCCCGAAAGGGTGCCCATGATCGAGGCGCCGCCACCGACGTCCGACCCGTCGCCGACCACAACACCGGCGGAAATACGGCCCTCGACCATCGAGGTCCCGAGGGTGCCAGCGTTGAAGTTGCAGAACCCCTCGTGCATGACGGTGGTGCCGGGGCTGAGGTAGGCGCCAAGGCGCACGCGGTCGGCGTCGGCGATGCGCACGCCGGTCGGGATGACGTAGTCGGTCATACGCGGGAACTTGTCCACGCCGCTGACGCGCAGGGCACGCCCGGCGCCACGGGCACGCATCGCGACACGATCAAAGGTGTCGGGGTCGAACGGGCCCGCGTCAGTCCAGACGACATTGCTGAGGAGGCCGAAGATGCCCGCGAGGTTCTGCCCGTGCGGGGCGACCTTGCGCGAGGACAGGAGGTGCAGGCGTAGGTAGACGTCGTGCGCGTCGGCCGGGGCATCGGCGAGGTCACCGACGAAGCAGGCGACGACGGTGCGCGGGATGGCCACCGGGTCGGTCGAGGGTGGCGCGGCGAGGAGGTCGCGCGCCATCTGGAGGGCCTCGACGTTGGCGTGCCGCTTGCCGTCGCCGGCGAACGGCGCGAACCACGCGAGGGCGCGCTCGACCTGTTCAAGGGTGAGGACGTGCGTGGCGGACCCACCGGCGTGGCCGGTGACGAGGGCGAGGACGGCGGCCGACCCATGGTTCTCGTCGCGGTTCGGGACGGGGTACCACGTGTCGAGGACCTTTGCTCCCGGCACCGCGTGCCCGGGATGGTCCCAGTCGGTGATGGCGTGGCTGGCGATGCCGACCCCGAAGGCGGCGGGCCGCCGGTAGCCGTCGCGCGCCTCGATAGCGGCCACGGCGGTGCGGAACTCGTCGACGGTGGCGGGCGGGTGGGTCAGGTCGATGGTCACTGCAACATGCTCCGAATGGCGATGACCGACCGACGGGGTGGGCAAGGCTGCCCGCAGGCCGGGAGGGAAGGGCCGGCGCAGTGAACGCCGGCAGGTTTCAAAGGACGCGGTCGAGAATCGCGACGGCCTCCATGCAGGTTTCGAGGGAGGGGACGAAGGCGAGTCGCACGTACTCATTCCCGCGGGGGCCCATGAAGCTCCCGGGCAGGACGACGATGCCGTGATCGAGGAGGGTGGAGGCAAAAGTGGTGGCATCGCGACCGGGCACGGTGGCAGGGACACGGATCCAGAGATAGAAGGCGCCTTGGCTCGCCTCGACCTGCAAGCGCTTGCGGGAACACAGGTCGAGGAAGAGGTCGCGCCGGGCCGCGTACCGGGCTCGCTGCTCCTCCACGTGCGCCTCGTCGTTCCACGCGGCAATCGCGGCCCGTTGCACGAACTCGGGGGTAGCCACGCCGATCCGCGGGCGCACGTTCCGCATCGCGGCGATGACGCGCGCGTCGCCGGCGATGAGGCCGGACCGGTAGCCGGTCATGTTGCTGCGCTTCGACAAGGTGTTGATGGCGATGGCACCAGTGAAGTCTGCATCGGCGCAGGCCTCAAGGATGCCGCTCGGTGGCGCGTCGAACCACAGTTCGCTGTAGGCCTCGTCGGATGCCACGAGGAAGCCGTACTTGTCGGCGAGGTCGAGGGCGCGCCGATAGTGGTCGCGCGGAGCGACGGCGCCGGTTGGGTTGTGCGGCGAGTTCAGCCACAGGATGGCGAGGCGACGGCCGACCTCCGGGGTGATCGCGTCGAGGTCCGGCAGCCAGTCGGCGCCTAGGGGGACGGCGAAGACCTCGGCGTGGTGCAGGAGGGCGGCGTCGCCGTACACCTGATACGCCAACTCGGGGATGGCGATCAGGTCGCGGCGTCCCGGCGTGCCCGGCGCATCCACCACGAGGGAGGTCAAGTTGTGGAGGGCTTCCTTGGCACCGTTGGCGGGCATGACGTGGCGGTCGGGATGGACGGTCACGCCGAAGCGGCGACGAAGCCACGCGGCGATTGCCTCGCGCAGTGGGGCGATGCCGGCGGCGGTCGGGTACCGGCTTGACGGAGTGATCGCCGCGACGAGGGCGTCGCGGATGAAGGCGGGGGTGTCGTCCTCGGGGTCGCCGACGCCGAAATTGATGACGCGGGTGCCCTGCGCGGCGAGTTGATCCTGCCGGGCGCGCAACTGCGTGAAGGCGTACGGCTTGAGACGGGCGATCGCGCCATTGAGGGCGACCTCTCGGGGCGCACCGGGCGCGGCAGACATTCCGGCCATCATACCTGCGGCATGAAGGACGGGTGGGGATGATTGCGACGGGTTCGTCGGCCCGCACCCCTGCCCCTCTCCCTCCCGGGAGACGCGCACCAAGTCCACGCCTCAGGTCATGCCGTCGAGGAGTGGAGGCGACGGCGCTTTCGGAAGGACGGCAACGTGCGTCACTCCCCGGCACTGTCGCGGGGCAGGGCGGCGCGCAGCCGGTCGAGGACGTCGGTGGTGCGAAGCGAACGCTCGAGCGTGACGGCAAGGTGCGCGCGCAGTGCCAGCTCGATGTCGCGCAGGTCGCGGTCGTCGAGGCGAAGGCGCGACGCGATGGCGAACGGCTCCGTCCGAAGCAGGCGCATGGCCTTGATCGACGACACCGAGATGTGGCGACACGTGCCGTCACCGCGCGCGCAGCGCGGGCAGAGGGTGCCACCGGCGCTGGCGCTGATGGCGTTCTCGACCGGCTCCAGTCGCTCCATGCACCGGACGCACACGTACAGCTCCGGTGCGTAGCCAAGGGCGCCTAGCACCTTGAGTTCCGCGGCGCGGGCGGCGAGGCGGGCGGCGGGGCCGGTCGCGGCGTCGGGGGCCGACACCTCGGGCGGGGGTACGGCGACGGCGGGCGCACCGTCAGCAACCGCGGGAGCGACGATGCCTAGCCGGTCGAAGTAGCCGAGGGCACCGACGAGGACATCGAACAGGATGCGGCTTTCCGGGCCGTCGTGGCGCTCCTCGGCGAAGCGATCGACGAGTTCCGCGACATACGACGCATATGCCGCCTTCCAGAGGTCACCCCGCAGCGCGCGGAACGGGTCGCGGACCTCCGCCTGCGTGACGATGTCGAGGGACCGGCCGTGCGCGAGGAGCACGTCGACGCGCGAGAACAGCTCGACGTGGCCGGCAAGACGGCTCTTCATGCGGCGGACGCCCTTGGCGACGGCGCGCACCTTGCCGTAGGTGGGCGTAAAGAGGGTCAGGACGCGGTCGGCCTCGCCGATGTTATGGCGGCGCAGGACGACGGCATGGGTGCGGTAGATGCGTTCGGTCGGCATGGGCCGTGGCGTGCGCGGCGATCAGGCGCCGGGCAAGTCCTCGGGCCCGAAACTCCCCGGGAGGAGTTCGCCAAGGCGGTATCTCGCAACCTTCCCGCCGAGGGTGGCGCCGATGACGACCATGTTCGGGCCGAACTCGCGCAACACCTGCCGGCAAGCGCCGCACGGCATGGTGGGGGTGGGGGCATCGGTGACGACCGCAACGGCATCGATGTGGCGCACACCTGCGGCGACCGCCTGGAAAACGGCATTCCGTTCCGCACAGATCGTCAGGCCGAAGCTTGCGTTCTCGACGTTGCACCCGGCAAAGGTGGCGCCGGGTTCACGCACACCAGTCGGCACCCCGACCGTTTCGTCCTGGCTCGAGATTGCGGTCGGTCCGGCACGCACCGCCGCGCCGACGGCGAAGCGCGAGTACGGCGCATAGGCCCGGTCGCGCACCTCGCGCGCGATACCGACAAGGCGGGCCTCGCCTTCATCAAGGGTGGGGCTGCCAAGGGGGTCACGCATTGTGCGAGGTCCCCTGGCTTGGTTCGCGGGTGGGGGCCACCTCGGTCGCCGCCCGGTTCTGGACTGGTGTGCCATCGTTCGGCGTACGGGTGATGCGCACGCGCACGATGCGGTTGCCGTCAATCTCCTCGACGGCGATCGTTGCGCCGGCGTTGGTCACGAAATCGCCGACCGACGGCACGCGCCCAAGGCCGAGGTACACCAGGCCACCAACGGAATCGACCTCGTCCGACTCGAACGAGAGGTCCAGGGCATCGTTCAAGTCGTCAAGGGTCATGGCCGCATCGACGACGATTGACCCATCGTCGAGGGTGTGCATTGGCACGTCGTCGCGGTCGAACTCGTCCTGGATGTCGCCAACGATCTCCTCGATGATGTCCTCGATGGAGACGACGCCTGCGGTGCCGCCGTACTCATCGACGACGACGGCGAGGTGAACCCGACGCGATTGCATCTCCCGCAGGAGGTCGTCGACCTTCTTGGTCTCTGGCACGAAGTAGGCGGGCCGGGCAAGCAGGCTGACCTGCGTCTGGGCGTCAATGTGCCGGGCGAGGGCATCGCGCAAGTAGAAGATGCCGGTTATCCCATCGATGGACCCATCGTAGATCGGAATGCGGGAGTGGCCGGCCTCGAGGCCCCGGGCGACGGCCTCGGCAACGGAGGTGGTGCCGGGGATGCCAACGACATCGATGCGATGGGACATGACCTCGCGGGCGATCGTGTTGCCGAGGTCGATGATCGAACGGATCATCTCCCCCTCGTCCTCCTCGAGAACGCCCTCCTCCTCGGCGACGTCGACCTGTCGCATGATGCCGTCCTCCGACACGGGGGCGGCGGTTAGGCGCGTGTGGCCGACGGGCGCGCCGCTGACGAGGTGCCCGAGACCGCGAAGGGTCCAGAGGACGGGGCGGCCCACCCGCAGGGCGAGATCGGCGAGGCCAGCCAACGCCACGGCGTAGCGCTCCGCGTTGCGGACCCCAGCGGCGTGCGCCACGTAATCGACGCCCACGGTAGCCACGAACATGACGGCAAGGATGACGGCGACGGCGCCGGCGACTTGCCCGAGGATCGGTTCGACCACTGGTCGCAGGAAGGACGTGAGGATGAACGTCCCGATGACGACCGCGAGGGTCTCGGAGGCACGGGTCACCGCCGTCAAGTCGACGAGTTGGTCGTGGATGCCGGGGATGTTCGTGGCGGGCCGGCCATCAGCCTCCTGCATCTGCCCCGCGCGTGTACGTCGCAGGGCACTGAAGGCGCCTTCGGCGGCGACAAGCATGGCGACGACGCCAAAGATCCCGACCACAAGCAGGGCACCGCCGATCGGCAGGAAGGTCTCGGCAGGGAGCCCGCTCCACGATTCCAAGGTGACCGGGAACAAGAGAATGGCCGCGCCGAGAACCGCAAGCGACCAGAAGGTCGACGAGAGGGCACGCACGAAGGTGGTACCGCCTGAGACCGCTCGGGCCGCGGCGGCACGTCCGCCTGGCTCCTGCTACGTAAACAGCGCGCTGACGGAAATGTGGTGGTGGATGCGACGGATCGCCTCCGCCAACAGCGGCGCCATGCTTACCTGCACGATCTTCGACGAGTGTACCCCGGCCCCGAGCGGGATCGTGTCGGTGGTGACCACGCGACTGATGCACGACCGCTCGATGATCTCCACGGCGTTGCCCGCAAGGATGCCGTGCGTGGCGCACGCGATGACGTCGACCGCGCCGCGCGACCGCAGCATGTCGGCCGCCTCGATCAGCGTGCCACCGGTCGAGATCATGTCGTCGACGATGACCGCGGTCCGTCCCCGGACGTCGCCGACCATCTCGAGGACCTCGGCAACGTCGGGTTGCGGGCGCTGCTTCGCGACGATCGCAAGGTGGCCGCCGACACGAAGGCGGAAGTCGTTGGCACGCGCAACGCCACCGCTGTCCGGGCTGACGATGGCCAACTCGCGATCGCGGTAGCGCGACTCGATGTACTGGGCCATGATCGGGTTGGCGCGAAGGTGGTCGACGGGGATGTCAAAGAAGCCCTCGATGGCGGGTGCATGCAGGTCGATTGCCACGATGCGGTCGGCGCCGGCGGTGCGGATGAGGTTTGCGACAAGCTTGGCGGAGATTGGCTCGCGTCCGGCGGACTTCTTCTCCTGCTTGGCGTAGCCGTAGTACGGGATGACCGCAGTGACGCGCCGGGCCGACGCGCGTCGGAGCGCATCAATCATCAGCAGGAGTTCCATGATGTGGTGGTCGACCGGCGAGCATGTCGACTGCACCACAAAGACGTCCACGCCGCGGACGTTCTCCTCGATCCGGACGCGGGTCTCCTCGTTCTTGAAGGTCGAGACCAGCGCACCCCCGAGCCGCATGCCCAGGTGCGAGGCAATCTCACGGGCGAGCGCCGGGTTTGCGGACCCGGAGAAGACCAGCATCTCGTTCTTCATGCCGGGACCATCAACCTCGGGGTCGTGGCCAAAGGCAACCGTCTCGGCTCCCACGTCGTGTCCGACAACCGCCCGTGCCGTCGCCGCCATGGGCACCGATTCCTTTCCGTCAAGACGCATCGACTGGCGAGCACCCGCGTGGCCACTTCACGCGGCCGCGCTTTCGAGGACGAGCGTGAGCGCGCCCCTACTGTGACATGCCGGGTTCTCGCCGACCCTCGACAACCGTGGCAAACGGGCCGACGGAGGCGCCGGGAGGGATCGTCGCGCGTCGCACGACCGACGCGATGATGGTTGCGCCATCGCCGACGGCGGCATCCTCGAGGAGGACATCGGGACCGATGATGCAGTGCGCCCCAACCCGGGTCGTGCCGCGAAGGTGCACGTTCGGCGCGATCACGGTGTCGGGCGCGATCGTGACATCGGGACTGAGGTACGCCGTCGCGGGATCCTCAAACGTCACGCCGGCCTCAAGCCACCGGGCAACCAGGCGACGGCGCAGGGCCACCTCCGCCTCGGCCAGCTGGGTCCGCGAGTTGACCCCGACCGTCTCGAGAACGTCGTCAAGGTGAAGGGTGGCAACGAGGCCATGACCGCCTTTGGCAGCGATGCCGGCGAGCGCAGTCAGGTAGATCTCACCGTTCGCTGCAGGGGCAACGGCCGGTAGGGATGCCCACATCCACGCGGCGTCGAAGGCACAGAAGCCGGAGTTGACCTCGCGGATCGCGCGTTGGTCGGGGGTCGCGTCCCGCTCCTCAACGATCCCCGTGACATGGCCCGACGGGTCGCGGAGGATCCGCCCATAGCCGGTTGGATCGTCCAGGTCGCCAGTGACGAGGGTCACGCAGGCGCTGGCAGCGTGGTGCGCCTCGACCAAGCGAGCGACGGTGTCGGCCTGCAGGAGGGGAGTGTCGCCGTACGCCACGACGACGGTGGACGCGTCCGGGGCGATGCATGGTCGCGCGACGAGGGTGGCATGCCCGGTACCCAGCCGTTCGGCCTGCACCGCAAAGGCGTGCCCGGCACCGGGCCAATCGGCACGGACGGCGGCCTCGACCTCGGCGGCGCGGTCGCCGACGACAACGGCGGTGCGCGTGGTGCGGATGCCCGCATGTGCCACCGCCGCAAGGACATGCCAGATCATCGGGCGCCCGGCGACGCGGTGGAGCACCTTATGGGTGCCCGATCGCATGCGGGTGCCGGCACCGGCGGCCAGGACGACCGCGGCGACAAGCTTGTCAGGACGGCTGCGCGGTGGCGTGGAGGTCACGGCGGAGGCATCCCGGCGCCGGCGAGGAAAGGTGGCTGGGGCGCTAGGATTCGAACCTAGGATCCAGGATCCAAAGTCCCGTGCCTTACCACTTGGCCACGCCCCACCACACATCAGGGTACCGGACGGCACGCAAACCAAACCCGTGTCGGGCAATGCTCTGACATGGAGACCGGTCTTTCAGGGCCAGAGAACCCCGAAGTCACTCCGGTACGTGCCGCGGATGGTCGCCAAGGCGCGTGACGGCGACGAACCACCCGGAGGCCACCGGCATCTCCCTGACTCGGGCAGCGACGCGGGAGGCGAGGGCGGTGTCGAGGCACGCGAGAAAGGTCGAGCCGCTGCCGGACATCACCGCGTGCGGGGCGCCGGCGGCGATCATGGCGGCCTTCGCGGCACCGAGTTCCGGGGCAACGTCAAGCGCCACCGGCTCTAGGTCGTTGAACGGCAGGGGTAGGGCATCCGGGCTGGGAGCAAGATGCGCGGCGCGAACCCACGGGGTGCTGCGGTCCGTCTCCTCGCCACGCCACCGCGACGACGGATATGCACGGTAGACGGCACCGGCACTGATGCCGACCGGAGGCTTGACCAAAAGGATCCCGGCGGCGCGCAACGCCGGGGGCACCTCCAACGGGTGGAGCACCTCGCCTCGACCGGTCACCAGGGCGAGCGGGCCATCGCCGAGAAAGAATGGCACGTCCGACCCAATGGTGGCGCCGATATCGCGCAGGCGCTCGCGTGAGTATCCGAGGTTCCAGAGCAGGTTGCAGGCAACGAGGGCCGCGGCGGCGTCGGCACTCCCCCCACCAAGCCCCGCTTCGAGGGGAATTCGCTTGTTCAGGATGATGGACACGCCGGCGCGGGTGCCGGAGTCGCGCCGGAGGGCGTCAGCCGCGCGCCACGCGAGGTTGGCTTCGGTGGAAAGCTCCGGCAGGTCACACGCAATGCCGATCTCGTCCGCCGGGTGGACGGTAAGCCGGTCGTGGAGGTCGAGGGCCGCGAAGACGGACCGCAACGCATGGAAGCCATCGGGGCGCTTGCCGAGGATCTCGAGGGTGAGATTGACCTTGGCTGGCGCACGAACGACGAGGCCAGGGCGTACCGCTGGAATGGTCATCGTGCGCCATCGTACCGGGGAGGGCAGGGGGCCTCCTTATGGCCTCCAAATGGCCTCCCGGCGTGCCTCAAACCCCGTGGGTGGCCCCCCCCCCCGCACCCGAGACCCCTCCCCTTGCCCCAAAATGTAGGGCGGCGGGAGTCCGGTTGGAGGGCGCACCGATGGCTCGGTCAGGGGCGTGGACGGTCGTGCCCTACACGGAGGGCGATGCGGCGGCAAACCTCGCCGAGACGGAGCGCCTCGTCGCCGCCGTCGCCGCCGGGGAGGTCGGGCCGACACTCCGGTGGTACGGCTACGTCGGGCGTGCGGTGATTATTGGAGTCGGGCAAGGCGCATCCACGATCGCGGACGATCTTGAGGCACGCGGAATCGCGGTAGTCCGTCGCCTCTCGGGCGGCGCCGCTGTCCTGGCCGATGGCGAGATGCTCGCGCTCGACGCGGTCCTGCCGGCCACGTCGCACCTCGCCGGCGCGGACGTCGTGGCGTCGTACCAGTGGTTTGGCGAGGCGTGGGCGGCAGCCATCGCAGGCATCGGCGGCGAGCGGGCGAGGGAGGGCTTGCGGGTCGTGAGCGTCGCCGAGGCACGGCGCGATCGCGATGCACTACGCAGGTATCCGCGCGAACCCGGTGCACGGGCCCGCGAGGCAACCTGCTTCGCGACGCTCTCGCCCTACGAGGTGGCGTGGCAACTACCAGGCATGGCTAGCCGCAAGCTTGTCGGGTTGTCGCAGGTGCGTCGCCGTGGGGTTGCGCTCCTGCAGGCGGGCGTGCATTGGCGCTTCGATGCCGCCGTCATGGCAACGCTCATTGCTGGGCAGAACACGCAGGCCGAGGACGCAAGTGCGCTTGCACGGCACGTGGCCGACCTGGAGGACATGGGGCTCGTCCGGTCTGGGCAGCACGCACTGATCGAGGCGTTCGAGGCCGAGGCGGCCCGAGCGATCGCGGCGGCGCCCGGGGCGCACGATGACCCGAGGCTACCGCAACGCGCCGAGCAGTCGCGCGCCGAAGGTGATCGCTGTCACGACCGCGGCCCCGGCCATGGCAGCGAGGACGGCGCCTGACGCAAGGCGTGTTGCGGCGGAAAGGGCGCGGGAACCCGGGGCATCGACATCCGCCGCCGCGGCGAGGGCGGCGCGGATCACGGTCGCCACGACCACGATAGTGGCCGCCAGTGCAAGAACCGCAAGATCGATGGCCGGCAGGCCAACCACCATGCCGGTGCCGGTGACGACTAAGGCGACTGCCGCAACAATCCTGAATAAGGGGTCAACCCGCCAAGCAAGGCGCAGGCCATCGGCCAAGTCGTTCTGGGGAACGCGGCTTCGTTGTGCCGATGTCGCCGCTGGGCGCGTGGAGGAGACGCTTGGACGTCCGTCACCCCACGATCCGCTACGAGGCACCTCGCGCACCGTGGCACGCGGGCGAGACCCGTCTCCCGTCACGCGGTCCCCGCGTCCGGTCGACCAAGTCGCACCCGAGTGAGCGCGTCCTCCTCGACACGCCGCATCGCCATCATGGCGGCGTCGTCCTCATGGTCGTGCCCAAGCAGGTGCAGGACGCCGTGGACGAGCAGGTAGCCGACCTCCCTCGCAGGGCCATGCCCATAACGGTCGCCCTGATCGAGGGCGCGCGGGACGGAGATCGCCACGTCCCCGACGTACGCAACGTTGCCTGCCGGACCACCGCCCTCGAACGACAGCACGTCCGTCGCGGTATCCATTCCCCGAAAGGTCGTGTTCAGGTGCCTGAGATGGTCGTCGTCCGCGAGGAGGACAGTGAGGGCGGTGCGTGTGCGACGGCCGGCGGCCACCACGGCGGCGGTCACCACGCGTCGTACCCAGTCGTCATCGAACGCAAGCGGTACCTCGCGCACGATGTCAAGGCGAACATCGGGAAGCGTGTGCGGGGTCGCCTTCGCCCGTCGCCACGACTGGTGACCGGCAGCGGCATGGGGCCTACGCGGCATGGTCACCCCCCGTGGCGACGGTTCCGCCACGCACTTCCTCAGCGTCCGGCACGCTGATCGGCGGGTACTCGATGCGCCGGTGGTAGACACCACGCAGCTGTTGCACAAATGACCGCTTGATCGCCTCAAGGTCGCGCAGGGTGAGGCCGCTGTCCTCAAGTTCGCCTTCAAGGATACGCTCGTTCACGGCCATGCCAACCAGCTGGTCGAGGCCTGCGGCAGAACGGTTCGACGCAGCGCGCACGCTTGCCTCGACGGTGTCCGCAAGCATGACGACGGCGGTCTCCTTGGTCTGCGGTCGGGGACCGGGGTACCGGAACCGTCGCTCATCGACCGGGTCGCCGTTGGCAAGGCGGACAGCCTCGCGGTGGAAGAACCCGGCGAGCCGCGTCCCGTGGTGTTCAACGATGAACGCCTGGACTGCGGGAGGCAGGCGGTAGTCCCGCGCGAGTTCGAGCCCGTACGTGACATGGTCGATGATCGATCGCGCGCTTGCGTCCGGTGCCAATCGGTTGTGGATGTTGTCGCCGTCGAACTGGTTTTCGACGAAGTGGTGCGGGCGACGCAGCTTCCCGACGTCGTGGTAGTACGCGCCGACACGCACGAGCAGGGCGTCGATGCCGATCTGCTCCGCCGCACGCTCCGCCAGGTTCCCCACCAGGATGGAGTGGTGGTAGGTGCCAGGCGCCTCGGTGAGGATGCGCCGGAGCAGGGGCTGGCTTGGATGCGCCAACTCGAGCAGCTGGAGCATCGTCGTCAGGCCAAACATCCCGCCGACGAGGCTAATGCTGCCCATGGTGAGGACCGCCGACAGCACGCCATCGGCGGCGGCGGCCGATGCAACGCTGACGACGATCTGTACGTCGATGTCCGTGGAGATCAGGCGGAACGCGAGGCCGACGAGGAAGTTGGCAACGCCGACGCCAAGCCCCGCGATGAAGAACGCATTGAGGCGATCGATCCGGCGGGCGGCAACGGCGCCGACAAACCCCTTGGCGATGATCGCGACGACCGGCTCAAGCTGGTACCCGGTGAGCGGTGCGAGCAAGATGCCTTGGGTGACGGCCACCAGGATTGCGAGGGGAGCGCCGAGCAGGTTGGAGACCAGCATGACGGCAACGGCTGATGGGAACGCCGCGGCGACCCACGGTTGACCTGGCACCAGAAGGCGCGCCGCGCCGACCGTGGCGACGAGGGCAAGCGCGACGAGGCCCGTGCGTCTAGGACGGAGGAGGAGGTCGTCATGGAGGGCGCGCAGTGCGAGCGTGACGATGCCGATGGCGACTGAGACGTAAACGGCAATCCCGGCGATCCCGATGGTGTCGAACGCGCGCGAGCCAAGTCCGAGCGCCTGCAGCTTCTCGGCATCCTCCGGCGTGACGACGTCGCCGGCACGCACCACGAGGTCCCCGGCCTCGACGATCACCGAGACAGGTGTGACTCGGTCTCGTGCCTCCTTCCGCACACGTTCGGTCTCGACGTCGTTGACAAGGACGTTCGGCCGGAGGTAGGTGGACAGGAGGTCGGTAAAGACGACGGTCTGTGCTTCCGTCAACTGCAGCGCTGCTTGGGCCACGAGGGATGCCCGACGCTCGGTGATCTGCTCGACACGCAGTCGTTCGCGGACGTTCTCGTCGAGGGCGCGCAAGGTTTCGGCGGCGACGGTGCGCCAGTCGGAGTCCTCGAGTGACAGGATTGCGTCGATCGACTCGGCGGTCAGGGCGGGTTCAAGGCGAGCGATTTGCTGGCGGCGTGTCTCGGGAAAGGCGAGTGGGTCGCCCTTGATGGCCGAGACGTTGCGGACGAAGTCGGCGGCTCGCCCGCGGAACTGGCGGAGGAGGTTGCTGTCGTAGTCGTAGATTGCCGGGCTCTGCGCGGCGGCTTGGTCGCGAGCGATGCGCGTGCGCACTTGGCTCACGAACGTGATTCGACGCGGCGCGCGGATCGTTTCAGCGACACTGTCGCCGGCCATCTGCGCGATGCGCCCCGCAGCGGTTTGCCACCCGATCAGGGGCACCAGGAGCAGGATCAGCCCGGCCGCAAAGGCAAACGCCGTGGCGCGGCGCTCCCAGGCCGCGAGCACGATGGTCCGTGGCGGCCGGAAGTTGACAATCGTCGCCTCCGGGTCGTCCGGTACGGAGGTACCGGCTTCCGGGGTGAAACCCCGTGCCCGGCGATCCCAAGGGAGCCACACCACAGGCGTGCCGATCCGGTCCTTGGCGTCGGGGCCGCGATCACGTACCCCACGTCTCGCCGGCGCGATTGTCCCACACCCCCGGGACAAGATCAGGGCGCGGCGGCCGCCGCAGCTAGCCGGGAGGCCAAGCCATTTCCCGTCCGCCAAGCACATGCACGTGCAGGTGGTCGACCGACTGGCCGCCATCCCGACCTTGGTTTACGACCAGGCGGTACCCGGAGTCCTCGAGACCAAGGTCACGGGCGACATTCGCGGCCACCACGAGGAGATGCCCGGCCAACGCCGCGCTCGCCTCATCGACTTCGGCGACACCACTGAGGTGGCGCGCGGGGATTACCAGGACATGGGTCGGCGCCTGCGGAGCCAGATCATGGAATGCGACGGCGTGGTCGTCTCGATGGAGAACCTTCGCGGGGATTTCACCGTTCGCGATCCGGCAGAAGATGCAGTCGGGCACGGGAAAGCCTCCTCGATCGCAACGCCCCACAATGGCACGCTCACGCCCATTCTGGGTTGACGGCCTGCGCAACCGCGATGATCGCGGCGGTCTCGCTGCGGAGGATACGTGGCCCGAGAGTGGCCGTTGCCGCCCCCGAGGCCTGCAACTCTGCAGCCTCTTCCATTGAAATGCCACCCTCGGGGCCGACCCAAAGTACGAGAGGCACCGCCGGGCCGCGCGCTGCGATGGCAGCGCGAAACGCGACGACGGTCTCGTCCTCCCAGCACGCAACACGCATGGCACCGGGTGCGCCAAGGACGAGTGACGCCCGGAATGGCATGGGGTCGTGGATGACCGGGACGACCGTACGACCGGACTGCTCGGTTGCCTCGATGGCGATGCGACGCCACCGGTCCGGGCGCCCCGACATCGCAACCGACCTGGCGGTCACGACTGGAACGATGCGGGCGACGCCGACCTCGGTCGCCTTCTGGACGACCCAGTCAAACTTGTCGGCCTTGAGAAGGCCAAGCACGAGCGTAACTGGGCGCCCCTGATCTGGGGCATCGACCGGCACGAACCCGCCAAGGGTCACCGTCGCCCGTGCAGGTGTTGCACCGTGGTCGAGGGTGGCACGCCACGAACCGCCCGTACCGTCCAAGACCTCGAGGTGGTCGCCGGGACGAAGGCGCAATACGCGTGAAACTTGGTGGGCCACGGGAGCCGGCAGGGGGACGACGGTGCCGCACGTGGCGCCGTCGAGGGGGACGACGAAGCGGGGGGCGCGCGCCATGACTTCGTGACCCGGCGCTACGGTCGGCGCCAGACGATCGTGACCCAGTCGCCGCGTTCGTGTCGTGCTTCCAGATGGAGCCCGGCAGCAACAAGCGCGTCGGTAGCGATCGCCTCGCGGTCGGCGATGATGCCGCTCGTCACCAACCACCCGCCCGGCCGAAGTGCGCCGGCGATGGCGGGCGCACGTTCGGCGATGACCCGCGCAACGATGTTGGCAAGGATGCCGTCGTAGGCGGACTCAGGTGTGCGCCCGGGGACTGGAGTGGTCGCGGCGATTGGCTCACCAAGGGTCGCAAGCTCAACCTCAACGGACCCGCCAACGCCATTGAGATGCGCGTTGTGCGCGGCGGCGGTCACGGCGATCGGGTCGACATCCCAGGCGTGGACCGGCGACGCCCCGAGTCGGACCGCGCCGACCGCCAAGATTCCGGAACCGGTGCCGAGGTCGAGGATGGCGCGTCCAGCCACCTCCCCGGCGTCGTCCAGTTCCTCAAGGCACCCCAGGACGCTCTGGGTCGTCGGGTGCAGGCCGGTACCAAACGCCATCCCGGGGTCGAGTTCGAGGATCCGGTCACAGGGTGCCGGCTCATACGCCTGCCACTCCGGCTTGATCACCCACGTTCGCCCGATCCGCTGGACGGCGTAGTGGCGCTTCCAAGCGTTTGCCCAGTCGTCCTCGTCGACCCACCGGAACTCCAGTTCGTCCATCGGTGCAAGCTCGAAGGCGCGCAGGAGTGCAACTCGGCTCTCAAGGGTCTCACGTCGGGAAGCCAAGGCGGCATCGTCCGGGAGGTAGGCACGCAAGCGGCTGTACCCGGACGGGTCGAGTAGGCTCTCGTCGGCCTCCTCGCCCCGTACGAGGTCCGGTTCGACGACGACGGCACCATCGCTCGCCTGGTCGAAGAGCGCGGCGAGGGCCTCGGCGGCCTCGGCGGTTGCCCGGATGCTTGCCTCAAGCCATCGTGCGCGCGGGCGCGGTACCGACGACAGGTACGCCTTGCCGGCGTCACTCGTCATCGGAGTCAAGGCCGAGGGCGTCCTTCATCTTGTCCAGGATGCCCTTCGGCTGGGGCTTGCGACGACGCTTGCCGCCGCCGGGGCCAATTGTCGCGCCGTCATCGACGTCCCGAGCTTCGGATGCTGACGCCCCAACGCCCACCGCAACTGGTTCGAAGGTGTCCGCAAGTTCGCGGAAGAGTTCGCGCTGCCGGTCGGAGAGGCGCGAGGGGATGTCGATGCGGGTGACGAGACGCAGGACGCCTCGACCGCTGCGCTGCAGGCGCGGCGCCCCTCGGTCGCGCAACGAGAAGACGTGGCCGTGCTGCGTGCCGGCGGGTACGCGGAAGGTCTCCTCGCCCGCAAGCGTGGGGATTTGCACGTCGGCGCCAAGCACTGCCTGCGCGACGTTCAGGGGCAACTCGTAGATGACGTCGGCACCGTCACGACGGAGCTTCGGGTGCGAGGCAACTCGCAGTCGGACGTATAGGTTGCCACTTGGACCGCCCCGTTCGCCGCCGTCTCCCTGTTCGCTCAGGCGGATCTCCATGTCGTTGTCAACGCCTGCCGGGACGGTCACGGTGAGCTTGCGCGTCTTGCGGACGCTGCCGCGACCGTTGCACTCGGTGCACTTATGCGTGACGACCTGCCCGGTACCGCGGCACCGTTCGCATGGCGTGACGTTGACGAACTGGCCGAAGATGCTCTGCTGGACACGGCGGACCTCACCGGAACCGCTGCATGTGGTGCATCGGGATGCGGGCTTGCCAGGTTCGGCGCCCGAACCATCGCAGATGAGGCAGTTCTCCCACCTTGGAACCTCAATCTCCTTCTCACATCCAAAGACCGCTTCGTCAAAGGTGAGGTCAAGGGTGGTGCGAAGGTCGGCACCGCGCGTTGCACCGGGGCGACCCCCGGGAGCGCCGCCGCCGAAGAACTGGCTAAGGATGTCCCCCATGTCGAAAGGGAAGCCTTGCGCGCCTCCCGGCCCGGCCCCACCGCCGCGCATGCCCTCGTGTCCATACTGGTCATAGACTTGGCGCTTCTGGGGATCAGAGAGAACCGCGTACGCCTCCGACAGCTCCTTGAACTTCGACTCCGCGTCGGGTTCCTTGTTGACGTCGGGGTGGAGCTTGCGCGCCAGGGTGCGGTAGGCACGCTTGATCTCGTCCTCGGCCGCGCCGCGGGCAACGCCAAGCGTCTCGTAGTAGTCGCGCTTCTCCGCCATCTGGCTATTCTCCGGGATCGGTGGTGCCGGTTGCGTGGCCCGCCGGATCCTCATGACCGGGATGGGCGGCATTGGCAGACGGCGGTGCCCCCGGGTTCAGGTCGCGCAGGAGGGCGCGCAGGGCGCGCATCGCCGTGGAGAGCAAGCGAGCGTCGTCACCTTCGGCTGCCTCGCGCACAGACGTGGACGCAGCCATCACCTCGTCGCGAGTCTCTTGCGGAAGGATGTCGCCTGCCGAGTCGAGAAAGTGATCGGCGTGATTGAGCAGGGCGGACGCCTGGTTGTGCGCCTCGATCCAGTCACGCCGCTTCCGATCAGCCGCGGCCTCGCGAGCGGCCTCGGCGATCATGCGCTCCACCTCGGTATCTGGCAGGTGTGCCGCGCCGGAAACGGTCACAACCTGCTCGATCCCGCTCGCGCGCTCACGCGCCGAGACCCTCAGGATGCCGTTCGCATCAATATCGAAGGTGACGTCGATCTGCGGGACGCCGCGCGGCGCGGGGGGGATGCCGTCAAGCTCGAACTTCCCGAGCAGCGAGTTGCCATCGACGAGTTCGCGTTCGCCCTGGAACACCTGGATCTCCACCCGGTGCTGCCCATCGGAGGCGGTCGAGAAGGTCTGGGTCCGGCTCACCGGGATGGTGGTGTTGCGGTCGATCAGGCGGGTGAAGATGCCGCCGAGGGTGCGGACACCCAGCGAGAGCGGGGTCACGTCAAGGAGAAGGAGGTCGCCGACTTGGCCGGACAGGATGCCCGCCTGGATCGCGGCCCCGGCGGCGACGACCTCATCCGGGTTGACGGTAAGTTGCGGTGCCTTGCCGAAAACACGGGTCACCAGGGCGATGACCGCTGGCATGCGCGTCTGGCCCCCAACGAGGATGACGTCGTCGATGTCCGCGACGGTCAAACCGGAATCCGCGAGTGCGCGTTGGCACGGATCGACGGTGCGTTCGATGAGATCGCCCGTGAGTTGCTCAAGTTTCGCGCGGGTGAGGACGACCGCGAGATGCTTCGGGCCCTCCAGATCCGCCGAGATGAACGGCAGGTTGATCTCGGTCTGCGCGATGCCGGAGAGTTCAATCTTGGCCTTCTCGGCGGCTTCGCGCAG
>CAILQO010000054.1 GCA_903836285.1 uncultured Chloroflexota bacterium | reverse complement strand
GACGTCGCGCACCGCGGCGCGGGCGGCCATCGTGCCGAAGGTGATGATCTGGGCGACGCGGTCGCGGCCGTACTTCTCTTGGACGTAGCGGATGACCTCCTCACGGCGGTCGTCGGCGAAGTCCATGTCGATATCCGGCATGCCGATCCGCTCCTCGTGCAGGAACCGCTCGAACATGAGCCGGTAGGCCAACGGGTCGATGTCGCACACGCCCAGACCGTGGATGACGAGTGACCCGGCAACCGACCCTCGGGGCATGGCGAGGATGCCGTTCTCACGGGCGAAGCGAACGTAATCGGCGACGATCAGGAAGTAGAGGGGGTAGCCGGTGCGGTCGATGACGTCCAGTTCGTAGTCGAGACGCGCCCGCTGCTCGTCGCTGACGCTCCCGTAGCGCTTGGCGATGCCTGCGTAGGCCTGTTCCCGGAGGAAGGTGGACGGGGTGTGGCCGTCGGGCAGGTCGAACCGCGGGAGGTTGACGCGGGAGAAGTCGAGGTTCAACTCGACCTGTTCGGCGACGATGAGCGTGTTCGAGAGGACCTCGGGCATGCCCGGGAAGGCGCGGGCCATTTCGGCCCCGGACCGCAGGTGGAACTCCTGCGTGCCCAGGCGCATGCGGTTGGGCTGGTCGACTGTCGCACCGGTCTGGATGCACAACAGGATGTCGTGCGCGCGGGCGTCGGATTGCGCGACGTAGTGGGCGTCGTTTGTCGCCACGACACGGACGCCTGTCTCGCGTGCGATGGCGATCAGGTCGCGGTTCAGGTCGGCTTGTCGCTCGAGGCCCTGGTCCTGGATCTCAATGAAGTAGTGGTCGCGCCCAAACAGGTCTGCATACCACTTGGCGACGCGCCGTGCCGCGTCGGTCTGGCCATCCAGAAGGAGCCGCGACAGTTCGCCGGACATGCACCCAGAGAGGGCGGTGAGGCCCTCGGCGTGGCGTTCGAGGAGGGCCTTGTCGATGCGAGGCCGGTAGTAGAAGCCATCGGTGCTGGCTGTCGAGACGAGGCGCAGGAGGTTGCCATACCCCTCCTGGGTGCGGGCGAGGAGGGTCAAGTGGAAGGGCTTGTCGTCGACCTTGGCCTCGCGATCGGTGAGGGCCCGCGGGGCGACATACACCTCGCAGCCAATGATCGGCTTGATCCCCGCCTTCCGTGCGGCGGCATTGAACTCGACGACGCCGTGCAGGTTGCCGTGATCGGTGAGGGCGATGGCCGGTTGGCCCATGGCCTTGGCCCGACCAACGATGTCGTCGATGCGCCCGAGGCCGTCGAGGAGTGAGTACTCGGAGTGGACGTGCAAGTGGACGAAGTCCGGGCCGTTGGCGTCGCCGGGCGCGACAGGTTCGAAAGTAGCGCTTGGACGACGTGCCATGGATGCATGAAACTCCGGGGGCGAAGGCGGTTTGGACGCGGGGCGGGCGAGGTCGTCCCATGCCGCGGATGGCCGCGGTCGAGCGGTGATGATGCTAGTGTGAGGCCTCGGGCGACGCCCCGCAACGGGATTCGTGCCGAGTCCTAGGTCGTGATCCGGCAGGTGGGTGTTCGGGCTGCGCGGGGTGCGAGCGGCCTGGTCTGGGTCGGCGGCTGTGCAACTCGGTCGCGAGAGGTATCGAGTCAATGGACGGCACGATCGGCCTAATCATCGGCGGCATCGCCCTAGCGGTGATGGTGTGGGTGGTGCCGCGGTTCCTCGGGACGAACACCGTCAATTGCACGCGGTGCCGTGGATCCGGGCAGGTAGCCGAACACTGGCCGGACCCGTCGAAGCCGGGTGGGTGGCACCACGTTGAGGGTGAATGCCCCAAGTGCAAGGGAAAGGGCCGGGTGCGCATCTAGTGCGCACAACACTTGGACGCCCTTTCGTATCCGGGCCGTGCGCCGGTGACGCAGGCTAGACTCCCGGACGTGGACCTTCCCCAACGCGTCGGGATCGTGCGGAGCCCCCATCGAGCCGAGGCCGGTGCGCTTGCCGAGGATGCGTCTGTCGTCGCCCGGGCGCGTGGCCTCGACGTCTGGGAGGCCTCGTCTTGGGACCTCTCCGCCGTTGGACCCCATCTTGAGGGCACGGATGTCGTGCTGTGCTTCGGCGGCGACGGCACGTTGATCCGCGCGGCGCGCGCCGCCTCGCCGCATGGCGTGCCAGTTGCCGGGGTCAACCTCGGCCGGGTCGGCTTCCTGGCCGAGTTCGCGCCGGAGGACATGGATGCCGGTTGGCGCGCGTTGCTGGACGGTCGGTACTGGGTTGAGGAACGCGTCACGCTGCACATTGACCACCAGCGGGCGGGGGTGCGGATCGGCTCGCACCTCGCGATCAACGACGCGGTCGTTGGGCGGGGGCCCGCCAACCACATCGTCCGCCTGCACACGTGGGTTGGCGGGCAGTACCTGACGAGCTTTGCGGCGGACGGTCTGCTCATCGCTACCCCGACCGGAAGCACCGGTTCGAACCTCGCCGCCGGTGGTCCGGTGCTGCCCCCGGACATGGCCGCGCTCGTGCTGACACCGGTACTTCCATTTGTCAGTTTCCGGAACCCGCTGGTCTTCGCGGCGCCGACCCAGATCGACGTCCAGGTCTCGCTGGGATCGCCGCAGTCAGACCAGGAGGCGGCGCTGTCGGTCGACGGGCAAGCATCGGTCACGGTGAGGGATGGCGACCGGTTGACGTTCCGGTGCGACACCATGCCGGCGCGGTTCGCACGCGTGCGTCCACGAAACTACTTCCACGCGTCGCTCGTGCCGAAGCTGCAGCGCGGCACCTTGCTGACGCCACTCCCTGCCGATACGCCATCGCCCGAGGGTTGACCCCCGCCACGGTGCGTCGTGACGGGCGTTCCATGGCCATGACCGATCCCGGGACTCTGGCTGATCGTGCGCGGGGGGCGCTTGGGGCGTCCGCTGGTGGCATGACGCCCACGGAACTGGCGGGCGCACTGTTCGGCGCGGCGGCGACGAGGCTCCCCCCCCTCGTGGCGCAGGCGGCCTCGCTTCTGGCACGGCTTGAGGCACGTGGCGACGCCTCGCCCTTGCCGGACGGACGCTGGGTCGCGGCCGAGCACCCCTTGCCCGCGTCATCGGCGGAGGCACCGGGGTTGGGGGCGACCTCGGGGACCGGGGAGATTGCCCGCACCGGGGAGGGCGAAGGTGTGGTGGTGCCTGACGGGCCAGTGTCCGCGATCGCGGTAACGCTTGCCGGGACACGTGGCGGGCGCCCAAGGCTGATCGAGGCAGCGGTGGTGCGCCTTGAGGGCAACGTCGAGGTGATGGCGTGGTCGTCGTTGGCGAACCCCGACCCTGAGGCCACCGGGCGCGTGCGCCTGCCGTTGACCGTCCTTGAACGGGCTGGCCTCGAACCGGATGCGTTCGAAGGTGCGCCTTCCGCCCCGGCGGTTGTGGCGGAACTGGCTGACCTCGTCGCGGGGACAACCGTCGTTGGGCACGACGTTGCGACGGTGCTCGATGCCTTGGGCGCGTTGGCACGATGGCACGGGGTGGCGGCGCCCTACCGGCGCGGGATGGTGCTGGTGGATACCGAAGCGATGGTGCGTGCCGTGTTGCCGGACCTCGCCAAGCCGAGCCTCGACCGCGTGGCAGCGGCGGTCGGCGTGCCTCCGGTACGGCGCGACCGGGCACCCGAGCGTGCGCGTCAGGTCGCGGCGACGTGGCGTGCCCTCGCGGCCCGTACCACTACCGTTGATCAGCCACGATCCCACGGGTCGAGCGTGGCAGGTGTTCCGGGGACGGGGGAGATTGCCCCAGACACCAGGCCCTTCCTACCCAAAGCTGACATCGACGGTGCAGTCGGCGGGCCGACCTCGACGTTGCATGCGAAGCGTCAGGCGACCACCGCCGACCGAACCCCAACCCTCGGGGACCTCGTCGCGCGTGGGTTGCTGACCCGCACGGCGCCCGGCGCGAACCTGCCCGAGGCACCAGGGATCTACCGCTTCCACGATGGTACGGGGGCCGTGATGTATGTCGGGAAGGCGACGAACCTCCGCGCGCGGGTGGCGCAACATTTCGGCGGCATCGGCACGTCGGCGCGCGGAGATGCCTTGCTCTCGCGGGTCGTGTCGGTCTCGCACCAAGTGACGACGTGCGAGCTCGACGCGGCGCTACTGGAACTGGCGGCGATCAGTGCAACGCGACCGCCGTACAACGTTCAGTCGAGCGTGAAGCAGGGACCACCGTACCTGTACCTCGACGAGGGTGAGGCCTTCCCTCGCATTGGCGGCACGCACGACCCGTCAACACGCCCGGCGTCGGCGACGTTCGGCCCGTATCGCACGGCGTCCGACGCGCGGAAGGTGGCGCGCGTGGTCGTGCGCGCGTTCGGCATCCGGCCGTGCACGCGGAAGCTCCCGGCGCGGTCGGCGCGGATGCGGGTGCCGTGCCTTCTCTACGGGCAAGGCACCTGCCCGGCTCCGTGTGCGCCGCATGTGTCGTCCGAGGGCTACGGCGTGGCAGTGACGCTGGCGCGAACGTTTCTCGCCGGCGGGCGTGACGCAGCGCTTTTGGCCATCGACGAACGGTTGCGCGAGACGGCTCGGGAGGCGTTCGAAGGTGCGTCAGGTGTGACGCGGCTAGGGTCCCGCCGATGGCTGGAGGACGTACGCCGCGCGGTGGTGCGTGTGCGTGTCGATGTGCGCCCCGTTGTCGACGCCCCTCGCGGCGCGTGGCTGACGTTGGCGTGCCCCGGCTTGGGGCGTCGCGGGCCGGATGACGCCGCGGTCGTGTCGTTCACGGTTCGCGACGGTCGGTTGGAGGGGCGGCGGGAGTGGCGCGAGGTCGGAGGCGCGTGGGTCGGCGACCCCTATTCCCCCGGCCCGGTCGACGCGGATGCGGCCCGTGACGCGATCATCGCGCGCCGGGTGCAACGCGACCTCGGGACACCCCGGGTCCTGGTTACGCGGTCGGGTGCGCCATCGGACGCAACGCTTTCGGCGTGGCTCAGTGGGTTAGGTGCCAATTCGTTGTCGTGGGTGGATGTGCTGGTCGACGAGGGGTAGGTGCGCGCTACGCCGCTTTTGGGTTCACTGACGCGATTTCCCGGACGATGAGCGACACCACTGAGGCATCAACCGTGGTGTGCTCGCGGTCCGCTCGGTCGGCCGAGGCACGGTGAAGCCCCGCCGGTACTCGCACCATGACGTCACCCGCCTCGACAGCGGGGCCAATCGCATCAACCCCATGCGGGATCAAGGCGAAGAGCTCATACACCTCCTCGATACTGGTGCCTTGGTGAGGGTCGCGTGCGTGGATTCGACAGCTCTCTTCTACCGGCCGCACGAACTCAGGGTTCGCTGCGACGGTCTCCGCTTCAAGGTCATCGTCGTCAGGTACCGGAATGGTCGTTCCTGAGTCGATGAACGTCAGTGCCGATGTCAAGCCGTCGATGGGTGCAGAACGACCGACGACGGCTCTGTCACCATCACCGATCCTTCGTACCCATACCGTTTGCCGATCCTCGTCAACG
>CAILQO010000053.1 GCA_903836285.1 uncultured Chloroflexota bacterium | reverse complement strand
GTAGTTGCCACCGACCCGACGTGGCCGCTCGGCAACTACACGCTCTTTGCGTCGCAGGGCCAAGGGTCGACGGAACGGTATCTCGAGTGGGGCACATCGTATGTCGTGTCAGCTGGGACGGCATCCTCGTGCGGCACAAACATTAGCTCGGGGAGTGCCACGGTCCGTGTCAGTGGTACGGTCAAAACTCATACCAATAGTCCTGTCGCATACGCATGCGTACAAGTAAGTGCCTACGGTCAATACGACGGTCAATATCGACCATTTACTACCTATGCGTTGTCCGATGCAAGCGGTAATTACTCAGCCGACGTTACCGCCGCTGATGGTGATTTCTATATCAAAGCAAGCAAGATCGGATACACGCAGGGACCATCGGTCTACAAGACGTCATCGAACCACGCCGTGACCAGCGACGTGGAGTTGAACCCGAATACTGTGACATTGCAGGGATTTGTTCGTTCGGCCTCTAGTTCAATGGCTATTTCTGGCGCATCAATATCCCTAATGAATCAACCGATAAACCAATCATCGCAAACAAGTGTCCCCGACGAGATGGTCGGTCAGCAAATCACCTCTGGCTCCGATGGTAGTTTTACGATCCAAGCGCCAAGCACGGGCGCGTATTGGCTGAGTATTACTAAGAGCTCATTCGATGGATTTCAACAAGGAAGTATGCGAGTATCTCTTCAGGGTCTTGCCACTACAAATCTGCAGGTCACAATTCCGACAGTGAGCATACCCTCTGCTTCATGTACGACAGATATTAATAATAATCCGCAATGCTCAATCAGCATTACTTCAGGATCTGGGTGGACGCTTTCACAGAGTGTGGAAGTGAAGGTTGTCAACCCGACAAGTGATCCCAGTTTGTCGATCGAAAGTGCCCAATCGATGGGAACGGTCCCCTCTAGTTCTGGGAACATTTCGGGTACAGCTACACCGCAACAATCACCAGTGTGGTTTAGTGGCGGAGCGTTCCGAGTATGGGTTCTTCAACAGGGGAATGACGGGCAATACATCAAAATCCTTCTTGATGGCAACACGCAGTACACCGTGACTCGGCAGTCTGTTCAAGTAAGTTCCGTCCGATCATCAGCGGTGACGCCGCCTGTGACAGCGACCACGGCGCCTTCGGCATCACCGACGGCTCCCTCGACGGTCGTGGCTACGCCATCCCCCTCGACCAGCAGCCCATCATCGACGACCAGTGTCCCGACGACCGTCGTTGCGACCGTGACCCCCACAGTGTCCGCAACGCCGACGCCGACGCCGTAACGCGACGCGCCCCCGGTCCCCCATCCGAATCGTGACGAGGGAGGGGCCGGGGGCGGTTGCCGTGTGGTTTGCTGGGACGAGACGAGGGTTAGGCGCAGGCCTCCTCGGTACCGGTCCATCGGCGGGGCTTCATGCCCGAGGTGTCTTCGGCGAGGCGCAGGCGCGTCGTCTCCCAAAGGGATGCCCAGTCGCGCCAGTCGTGGACCTCCTGCGCGGGGTCTTGGCGACTGCGTGCGACGAACGACGGGAACCACGGCCTCCCGGTTGGCTGCCCGACCGGTTGATAGCGCAGGTCGAACGACCACCGCACACCGTCGGACTTGTTGCTGAGCGATGAGTGCATGGTCAGGCGGTGCATCACCAGGATGCTGCCGCGCTTCATGGGGACGGGGAAGCCGCCGGCGCCGCGGATCTCGTCGGGGATTCGGAGGTCGAAGGCTTGGTCGGGCTTTGACGGGCAGTGCAACAGCATTCCGCGTTGGTGGCTGCCGGGGATGACGCACAGGCACCCGTTCTCGACGGTGGCGTCGAGGACCGGGAACCAGACCGTGAGGATGTCGGTGTCGTCGATTTCGGGGAGGGCGACGCCTTGGTCCTGGTGCCACGCGACGGCGGCCATCATCGTGTTGCGCTTGGTGAGGTCGTCGCGAAGCATCGCCTCGGGCGGCTTGATGCGCACGTGTTGGATCGGGTTGGAGAGGATCTCGCCGCCGATCAGGCGTTCGATGACGTCGAGAAGGCGGGGGTGTCGGATCAGGTCGAAGACGGCCGGCCCGGCGTGCATCGAGGCGTCGAGGGGTTCGTCGGCGCGGAACGGCCCGCCGAGGCAGATGTCGAACGGACGGTAGCCGGGGTTGCCGGCGTC
>CAILQO010000052.1 GCA_903836285.1 uncultured Chloroflexota bacterium | reverse complement strand
TGCTGGAGGTGAGTCGACCGGGATCACGAACGACACGATTTCTCGGCCGGTCGCGGTCGTGGTCGACCCATACGGCGCGGCGATTGTCACCGGTGTCCCGGCTTGGGCAATGCCCGCAATCGATGCCAGCGTCCGCGATGCGTCGTCGGCAGACTGCCCAGCGACAAATGACGACAGCGTCACCAGGGCTTGTGGCGGCGAGCCAGACAATACCTGCACAACTGCACGCGCCTGCTCTGGGGCGACCGACCCGACGGCACCGACGAACGCTGCGCCCTGCGCGGCCGGCAGCGTCCCAAGCATCGAGCCGAGTTGCCACGTCTCACCTGCCGGCAGCGAGCCAATCGTGGCGACGAACGTCCGCGCCGAAGCCGCCGGGGCGGATCCGATCATGCTGACGAACGCACCCGCCGACTCGCGAGGGAGCGCCCCAAGACCGGTTGCAAAGCTTTGCGCCGCCTCCTCCGGGACGGCTGACAGCGTCGCCGCGACCGCGCGCGCAACCTCCGGCGACGCGCCTCCAGGCACCGATGCGAAAGCGACCGAGAGCGATCGTGAGGTCGCAAGGGCGGCCGGGAAGCCAACATCCGGCAGCGGCGCCACCGGCCCGATCAAGCCATCGACCGTCCCACCGGCACTTGCCGAACTACCCGAATCGGTCGCGCCAGTGGCACCACCGGTCACCGCACCCGTGGATGACCCTCCAGTACCGACTCCACCCGAAGCGCCACCACCACCAGCAAAGGGAACCGCGGGCGCAATCGTCGGCGCAACAGTCGCGGTTGGCATCGCCGTGGCGGTCGGTGCCAGCGTCGCCGTCGCGGCGGGAGGGGCGGACGGCCCCGGCGTCGGCGCCGGCCCCATCACGTACGTCGCTGAGGTACCGGTCGAGGCAGCAACCGCCACCGGGTTCAGTGCGACGTCGACAATTGACGCCATCGTCGTCGGATCAAGTCTGATCCCCAACGTCGAGGTGCCGTCACCGCCACCACTTGCACCGGCCGTAGTCACCGTCACCGTCCAGGTCGTCCCCGACCCGGTCACCCCCGCCACTACCGGCACAACCCCACCAATGCCTAGTCCGCGGTCAACGACGAAATCGGCCGGAGTGACGCCAGTCACCGCCTCAGAGAAGGTCGCCGTGAACACCACACTTGCCGTGCCGTTGTACGCCGTCCCCGAGATCGTCACGGTCGCGAGGCGCGGCGCCACGTTGTCCACCGGGTACGACGCACCAGATGTCACCGTCAGTGCGTTCCCAGCGACGTCGGTACCCGTCACGGTGACATTGGCCGTCCCGTTCCCGCCATCAACCGCCTGCGAATACGTCCACGTCGTACCCGACCCGGTCATCGGGCCGTCACCGACGTCGCCACCGCGGATCGAGATCACCGGCGCTGCGCCAAGCGACTCGGAGGCAGTGGCGGTGATCGTCAGGGTGTCGCCCGACTTCACAGGGCGCGGTGGCGAGTAGGTCAACGCGACGGTCGGCGCCGTCAGGTCGATAACCGTTACACGCGCGGTC
>CAILQO010000051.1 GCA_903836285.1 uncultured Chloroflexota bacterium | reverse complement strand
GTTTATTGAACTCTATCCCTTCTACTGGATCATCATTACGTCATTTAAGACGGTGATCCAGTTCCAGAAATTCGAGTCGATCTTCTGGCCGCGCCCATGGACATTCGTCCACTACGAGGAAATATTCACCAACACCGTCCAGTTCCCGCTGTGGCTGTCAAACACCGTCCAGGTCGCCGTGGTGTCGATGGCGATCAGCCTGCTGGCCTCGTCGCTCGGCGCATACGCGTTGGTTCGACTGCGGTGGCGCGGGGCCGGGTTCGTGTCAACGGCCATCCTGCTGACCTACCTCATGCCCGGCATCATGCTCGTCGTTCCGCTCTACCAGATCTTCACGTCGCTGCAGCTGGTGAACACCTTGGGCAGCTTGATGGTGGCGTACCCGACGTTCCTGCTGCCGTTCGCGTGCTGGCTCCTGATGGGCTACTACCGGAGCATCCCCGAGGAGCTGGAGGAGGCGGCGCTGATCGACGGCTGCAACCGCGTACAGGCGTACTTCCGGATTGTGCTGCCGCTCGTCCTGCCGGCGCTGATGGCGGTGGCGCTGTTTGCGCTGACCAGTGCGTGGAACGAATTCCTGTTTGCGTTCGTGTTCATCCAGAGCAACGATGGGACGACGCTTCCCGTCGGCATCGGGCGCTGGATCGTCGGAGACGTCTTCCGTTGGGGCCCGATCATGGCGGCGTCCGTGACGATGGCAATCCCGGTCGTGGCGTTCTACGCGATGGCGCAGCGGTTCCTCGTAGAAGGGCTGACGGCCGGAAGCGTCAAGGGGTAGCGCGGGCTGCCCGTCATCACCTGCTGCCCCTCTTCCGCCATCGCGGGCGAGGGGAGCCCGGTGATCCCCCAAGCATCATGCTTGGGTCGCCGCGGTTGGCACGTTGCGCCCGGGCCTGCTTGGCGCTCCGTCCGGTACCGCGAGCCACTACGCTAGGTCCCGCAGGCGTCCCGCCCGCTCCGGCGCATTGGTGTCGCGACGACGTATCGGGTACCTACTTTCCCGGCGCAGCCGTTCGCTCAGTTCCGCGGACACACTGACCCCTGCAACGTGCCGGCCGACCCGGTACGAACCTGGGCACGCACGTCGCCGTGCTCGGTGCGAATCGAAGCACGTCGGTACGTGACCCGCACCGCCCCCATGTCGCCAACCACGCGACCTGCGCGAGTGCCCCGTGCCCTGACTTGAACGTGCGGGCGAAGTGGCCCGCGCACGTGCGGTCCTAGCTTCCGCGGTCCTGGCGGGCCATCGCGATCCATGTCCACGCCAAGCCGATCACCGAGGCGACGAAGCTGGCGACCGATCCCCACGCCGCCCAAAGGACGGCGGTGGCCTGCCCGGGGGCAAGCAGGTCATTCGAGGCCGCGGCGCCCGCCACGGTTGACACCACGGTTCCGGCGATCCACGCGCCGATGACGCCGAAGAGAATCGTCCACCACTTGGCGAAGCGGCGGTCGCGTGCATCGCGGAGCAGGCCAAAGGTGGCGGTGAACACCACGATCCCGATCGCGGAGAGCGGGACCCCATAGAGCGTCAGCTTGGGCAACTGCTCAGGTTCGGCCGCCACAGCGCCGGACATTGCCAAGGCGGCGCCGGCAAGGCCGGAACCACCTGCACTGGCCGGAGCGGCTGGGGCAGCGCCGGGGGCTGCGGGCGCACGGGTTGCGACACTCGTCGGCGGCGCGGGGGCCTGTTGGCCAGGAGCAAAGGTCGGGACGCGTGTCGGGAGCGTCATGCCGCCTGCGGCTGGAGGGGCGGGTGTTGGCTGCGCTGCAGGCGCCCCAGGTGCCGCGGGCGTGGCGATTCGGGTCGGCGGCGCGGGGGCCTGTTGGCCGGGTGCGAACGTTGGGACGCGTGTCGGGAGCGAGAGGCCTCCCGCGGGCGCGGCACCGGCGGCGGGGCCGCTGGCGCCGGGCGCCGCGACCGAGATGCGCGGTGGTGGTGCGGTGGCGGCATCGGCGAGTTCGCGCGCGCGCCCCACTGCGAGGTCGTAACCGGTAAGCGCGACCGGTGCGGCCAAGCCAGGCACCTTGCCTTCAACCCACGGTTGGTAGAACAGGCCGAGTCCGAGTACCCCACCAACTACCGCAACCATCCGGGTGGCATCATGCGCCTGCATTGGTCATCCCTTGTCTCTGGCGTGAACCATGAGACTACGGAGTGGCAGTGACGGCGTCAACCTTGCAGGGCCGCGGCGGATCGCCCGGCAGGGCGATGAAGGGGGTGTGGCGATGACCGCAGTGCTGGGAGACGGCACCAGGATCTCGTGGCTGGGGCACGCGACGACGCTGATCGAATGCGGATCCGGCGCGCGCGTGCTCGTTGACCCATGGGTGTACACCAACCCGTCGTGCCCGCCGGCGTGGCACGCGCTGCCTCCGATCGACGTGATCCTGATCACGCATGGGCATGGCGACCATCTCGGCGACGTGCTGCGAATCGCCGCGGAGGCGAAGCCGAAGGCGGTCGTCGCGATCCATGAGATCGCAGTCTGGCTTGACCGCAACGGCGTGGAACATGTCACGGGCATGAATCGTGGAGGCTCGGTGAACATCGCCGGGCTGCGGATCGCGATGGTCCCGGCGGTGCACAGCTCGAGCATCGCGGACCCGAGCGGGGCCGAGCACCCGGGCGGCGAGGCGAGCGGCTTCGTGGTCACGCTGGCGAACGGCTTTCGCGTGTACCACGCCGGCGACACCGATGTGTTTGGCGACATGGCGCTGATCGGGGAGATCCACAAGCCAGACCTAGGATTGCTCCCGATCGGTGACCACTACACGATGGGTCCAGTGGGAGCCGCCCGCGCGGCGCGCCTCCTTGGCGTCAACCGGGTGGTCCCGATCCACTGGGGCACCTTCCCGGCCCTGACCGGCACCCCCGAAGCGTTGCGCGCCGCCGGTGAGGCGGATGGCCTCACCGTGATTGCGCTGAAGCCGGGCGAGACCCTGACCTAGCAACCAGTCGTCGGCCAGGGCCTCACCCGTGGGTTGTACCGATGCTGGAAGTTAGCCAACCGGCGTCGGGGTCTGACGCACGGGGTGGGCGCCCGGCGGGCCGTTACGTCCTTGCCCGCCTGGGCCTTGGCGTGGTGGGCCACCCAAGCCGGGGCCTTGCGGGCCACCGCCTGGGCCGCGCTGCCCGCCTTGGCCCGCCGGTGGCGTCGGTCGTGGACCGTACTCGCCGTTCGGCGGCGGCGGGCCGACCTGTTGGCCGTCCGGTGGCGGGGCTCCCGCCGGCGGACCACCGGCGCCGCCACGCTGGTACGTCTCGGTACGTGTGGCCCCGAACACGTCCGTGAACGTGAAGGTGATGGAGTCGGCCGCGACCACGTAGTCGATAGAAGCCGACTTCCCGGCGACGGTGTACGGCAGGCGCCACGCACCTGCGCCGGTCGACTGCACCGCCTCGACGAGGGCATCGCGCAATGGGCGGCCCGGTGGGCGGGTCGGTCGTGTGACCGGTTGGCCACCGACGTGGTCACCCTCGATGGTCACGACGCCGTGGAAGCCGCCGTTGACGTACGGGTAACTGCGCGAGGCGTGGTAGTGGTAGCTGCCGTCGGCCGACGCATGGCCGTTCAGCGCGTCGAGTCCGGTGACCGCCGACCCATCGGGTTCGGTTTCGCCATAAATCGGGTAGCCGTCGAGGGCGTAGGCGATCGGGTTGCTGACGCCAACGGTCGCTTGCAGGTGGAACGGGGCGACGTGATAGTGATAGTCGTCAGCCTGACCGGAGTGCCCACCGTACTCGTCAAGTTCGCCGCCAAGATAGACGTCGTCGCCCGTCTCGCGAATGACGTTGAAGATCGGGACGCCGTTGACGGCGATGGCGATGGCGCCGCGATGGAAGGCGTTCCGTGCCGAGATTGGGGTGGCGGCGGCGACCGGCGTGACTGGCAGGCGCCACGCATTGGCACCGGTGTAGTCCTGCGGAGTCGGCACCTGCTGCTGCCACGCGCGAATCCCGGCCCTCATCGGGTGGTCCGGCAGGGTGCTGCTTTCGATGACCCACGACGGGCCATCCTGCCGGACGTTGACGCGTGACGCGAAGGCGTCGAACCCGGCGAGGGTGGTGCCCGCTGCCCGAGACGACGCGGCGTAGGTAAGCGTGGCGGGGGCGGCTGAGGACGCGAGGATTGCACCGAGGAAGCCCCGCCGCCCAAGCTTGACCGAGTTCATCGTGGTTGCCTCCGTGGCCGGGCGGTGGTGTCGCACCCGGCCGATGGAAGTACTGTCGCGCCGGGTGTTGGGGGTCGTGCTAACGGTTCGTAAACCTCTGGTGAGGGTGCCGGCTAGAGGCGGACACGCCCAAATGCCTGCGCGTCGAACATGTGGACGGTGTCGACGAAGCGGATCGTGCGCGACTCCAGGCCCATGACCAACGAATGAGTTCGGGCACCGCCGCCGAAGAACCGCACACCCTTCAGCAGCGACCCGTCGGTGACGCCGGTTGCGGCAAAGATAATCGAGGAACCACTGGCGAGTTCGGCGGTGTCGTAGACGCGATCAGCGTCGATGCCCATCGAAAGGCATCGCTGCCGTTCGACGTCGTTGCGCGGGACGAACCGGCCGAGGATCTGGCCGCCGAGGCACCTCAGGGCGGCGGCGGTGAGGACGCCCTCGGGCGCGCCTCCGGACCCCATGACGCAGTGGTCGCCGGTTCCCGAGACGGCGCAGGAAATCGCGGCGGAGAGGTCACCGTCGGCGATGAGGCGAATGCGGGCGCCGGTCGCGCGGACGGACTCGGTGAGGGCCTGATGCCGGGGCCGGTCGAGGATGACGACAGTCAGGTCCTCGATCTCGCGGCCGAGGCTGTCCGCAATGATCCGGAGGTTGGCAGCTACCGGGTAGTCCATGCGCACCTTGCCGGCGGCGCCTGGCCCGACGCACAACTTTTCCATGTAGATATCTGGTGCATGGAGGAGGCCACCGGCCTCGGCGACCGCGAGGACCGAGATGGCGCCATCTTGGCCGCGCGCCACGAGGCCGGTGCCCTCAAGTGGGTCGACCGCGATGTCGACCGCGGCAACAGCGCCGGTGCTTGGCTCGCCGTCGGCTGCCCACCCGGCGCCGACACGCTCACCGATGTAGAGCATCGGCGCCTCGTCACGCTCACCCTCGCCGATGACGATGGTGCCGCTCATGCGCACCTCGTCCATCGCGTGGCGCATCGCCTCGACCGCCGCGTGATCGGCGCCCTTCGCGTCGCTGCGCCCCATCAGGCGTGCCGACGCGACCGCGCCCGCCTCGGTGACTCGCACAAATTCCAGGACCAGTTGCCGTTCCATGCGCGCCTTCCTTCCCTCGGCCCGCCCGCCGGACCGGTTCCGTACGGGTCAGACACGAGTGGAACGGCGGCGGCGGGAACCGGACGGTGGTAGCGGCCGCGCGGGTCGGCTACGTCCGGGACAGGAACTCGAGCGCCACCCCCGCCATCGCGGCGACGCCATACGGAAGGGCGTTCTCGTCGAGGGCGAACCGGGGTGAGTGAATCGGGCGTGGGGCTTCCCACGCGGGGTCGCGCACACCGAGGACGAACATGCACCCTGGGACGCGTTCGAGGATGAACGCCCAGTCCTCGGCGCCCATCGTCGGGCCATCGTTGGCCGGCGAGGCCCACGCCGACGCGCCCGCAACCTTCGTGACGGCGAGGCGGGCGAAGTCGACAGCCCCTGCATCGTTGATGACCGGAGGCGTGCCCCGGGCGTACGCCACGTCGGCGGTGCAACGGAAGGTGGAGGCGACGCCATGCGCCATCTCGGCAACGCGCCGTTCGAGGTGGTCGCGCGTGGCGGGCCGGAACGTGCGGACCGTGCCAAGAAGGGTGGCGGTGTCCGGGATGACGTTTCCGACCGTGCCCGCGACGAGGCTGCCAACGGTGATGACCGCCGGGTCACCGGGACCGACCTCGCGGCTGACGAGCGAGTGCAAGGCGGTGGTGAGGTGCGCGCCGGCGACGACCGGGTCGATGCCGAGGTGCGGCCACGCGGCGTGCACGCCCCGGCCCGTGAGCGTGATCTCGAAGCGGTCGGAGGCGGCGGCGCTTGGGCCGGGGGTCGAGAAGAGCGATCCGGTGGGGAGGTTGTGCGCGACGTGCAACGCGAAGGCGCCGTCGGGCAGCGGATCCAGCAGGCCGTCGGCCATCATCGCCGGCGCACCTTGCACGATCTCCTCTGCCGGTTGGAACATGAAGCGAACCGTGCCAGTGAGGTCAGCCCGTCGAGCGGCGAGGACCTCAGCGGCACCAAGCAGGATGGCTACGTGCGCGTCGTGCCCGCAGGCGTGCATGGCACCGTCGACCTCGGAGCGGAAGCCGTCGTTGAGTGGCATCGCCGCCTCGGGCATCGGGAGTGCGTCCATGTCGGCGCGCAGGAGGACGGTCCGCCCGGGTCGGGCGCCGCGCAGGGTGCCAACGACTCCGGTGCCTCCGACGCCGATGCGGACGTCGATGCCGAGGTCGTTGAGACGCGAGGCCACAAGGGTGGCGGTGCGATGTTCCTGGAAAGCAATCTCGGGGTGCCGATGGATGGCGCGGCGGTCGGCGACGACCCGATCGTGCATCGCCCGGGCTTCATCGAGGAGGTGCGGTCCGGCAGTGGCGTTCATGCCGGCACGGTACCACCGGTCGTGCCTTCGTTGGTGACGCGCACGAACGGTTACCGCAAGGTGCCCTCCATATGCGCCCATGCGACAATCGCTGTGTGTCACCTTCAGGCGCCCGCCATGCCCCCCCAGGCGAGATTACCCAACGACGGATCCTAGATCCGGGCCTGATCGGGCCGCTCATCGCCCTCGTTGAGGCGGCGACGGCGTCCGACGGGACCGACCCGGGGCCGAACGCGTCGTTCATCAATGGTCGTGCGTTGCCGGTGCCCCCGGAGATTGCCGCGCAGACAGCGGACTTCATTTGGCGCCTCGATGGGCGTGTTGTCGGCTACGCCGCCACGTATGGCTTCGGTGGCGGCGACACCGAGGTCGTGGCCGTCGTGCATCCGACGTACCGTCGTCGGGGGATCGGCTTGGCGCTGGTCGGTGCGGCTGTCGACTTCGTGCGGCGGGGCGGGTTCGAACGGGCGTTGCTGGTCGTCCCGCGGACCTCACATGGGGGGCAGGCACTCGCGAGGCGCTTCGGGGCGACGTTCTCGCACGCCGAGGCGGCGATGACATTGCAGGTGGCGCCGCCCGACACGCTAGGGCCGGGGGCCGGTCTCGATGTGCGCGCCGCGACGCTTGCCGACGTGGCAGTGCTTGGCGAGATTGGCAGTGCGGCCTTCGGCAGCCCCGTCGAGGAGGCGATGGCGATCTCGCGGTCATCAATCCTGGCGACAGGGCGCACGATCCAAGTCTTCTCGTATGAAGGCACCGACGTGGCCATGATCTCGGTGGCGTCGGAAGGAACGGAGGCAAGCATCGCCGGCTTCGCGGTGCGGCCCGAGTGGCAGGGTCGTGGGTTTGGGCGCGCGATCTTGCGGTGGGTCGCCGGACGATTGGCGGCGACCGGGCACTCGGTCACGATTGAAGTGGATGTGACGAATGCACGGGCCGCCAATCTCTACCTCGAGACGGGCTTCCGTGAGGATCGGATTTACGACTACCTGGCGGTTGCGACGGGGTAGGGGCGGGGCGTCGAGTTGGCTCGTGATGGTGCTGCGCCCCATCAACGGCGCCCACGTTCCGTGATCGTGCCTCGTGTCACCGTTCGAGCGCAGCGATGCGACCGGCGATGGCGCCGCCAAGCACCTCAAGCGAACCGGCGCCGGGCAGGGACGGTTCCTCTTGGTAGAGGCCCCTGCCGTACGACTCGGCCGTGAGCAGGTAGCCAACCTCCGCGGGGCCATCGAGCGGCGATAGCAGGAGCGTCCGTCCGGGGAAGCGCCGACGCAGGTCGACCGTGAGGGCGGCGTACGGTTCACCGCCGCAGGTGGCCCAGATGGCGTCGCCGATGCGGTAGACCGACACAGGCAACGGGTACGCCTCGGCGGTCACTTCGGGTGGGAGGTTCGAAAGGCGCCCGGCCCACCGGCGCGCGCGTTCGGCGAGTGCCCCGGCGTCGCGCGCGGCGATGACATCGCCTCGGGCGTCGGCCGCAGCCTTGACAGCCTCGAGGCGGTCGATCTCGGCGAGCCACTCGTCGGCGGTTGGGCCGGGCTTGCGCGGGATGGCGACGGTGCCGATGCCTCCCTCGAAGCGATGCGTGGCCTCGGCCCGCGCGCCATCGTGCGCTACGTTGCGCCAGACGCCTAGGGTCGCGCCGGAGACGACCGGGCCTTCGTAAGTGCGATCGGTGCCGGCCGGGGGCATTCCCTCGAGGACGGCGAGTGCGGCGTAGCCGACTTGGCGCCCGTTGGCATCGGCGGTTGCCGGGCCGCCCACGTAGTTGTCGCGCGGACCTTGGTCGCCGCAAGGGAAGAGCATGAAAGCGCACGGGGCACCGGTGGCGGCCTCGACGACCTCGCGAAGCGCGCCCGGGTAGTCGGGGCTGATAAGGGTGTTCTCCCACGCGAGGGAGGT
>CAILQO010000050.1 GCA_903836285.1 uncultured Chloroflexota bacterium | reverse complement strand
GCGGGTCGTCGAGGTGGTTCGACGGGAGGTAACCGAGGACCTCCCGGACGAGGTTGAGGCACTCCGGTTCGGATGCCGTGATGAAGTGCGCCACGCCGCTCGTCGTGGCATGGACCTCCGCACCTCCGAGGCCGTCGGCGTCAATCACCTCGTGGGTCACCGACTTCACGATGTTCGGGCCGGTGACGAACATGTAGGAGGTGCGATCGACCATCGCCACGAGGTCGGTCATTGCGGGCGAGTAGACGGCGCCGCCGGCACATGGACCGAGGATCGCGGAGATCTGGGGCACGACGCCGGAGGCCATCACGTTGCGGAGGAAGATCTCGGCGTAGCCCCCGAGGGCGGCGACTCCGTCCTGGATTCGTGCACCGCCTGAGTCGTTCAAGCCGATGATCGGTGCGCCGCCCTGGACGGCGAGATCCATGACCTTGCACACCTTTTCGGCGAATGCCTCTGAGAGCGACCCGCCGAAGACGGTGAAGTCCTGCGAGAACACGAAGACGGTGCGCCCATCGACGCGCCCCCAGCCGGTCACGACGCCGTCACCGAGGACCGTCTCGTGCTCGAACCCGAACTCCGATGGACGGTGCGTGACAAGCATCCCCATTTCCTCGAATGATCCGGGATCGAGGAGGAGGTCAAGGCGTTCGCGGGCCGTGAGCTTGCCGCGTGCGTGCTGTTGACGGATCCGCGCTTCGCCTCCCCCGAGGCGGGCGCGCGCCTTCATCGCGCGAAGTTCCGCGACGCGGGTGTCTCCCGCCCCCGGATCAGTGCTAGCCGTCTCGACCACGGGTCGGCAGCATAGCACCCAAGGAAACGGCTCCCACGGGGCCTACGCCGTCCGTACGGCCGCGCCCCGATTGACCGGCGACGATACTTGTGACGATGGGTTGGTTTGGCAGCGCAAGGACTGGTTTCTGGCGGCACCGTGCGTGGCGTGTACTCCTCACAGCATGGCTCGTGCTGTCGGCCAGTGCGCTGCACCTGCCTGGCGTCGCCGCTCAGGGTGCACCAGCAACACGGTTCGACGGGTGGGCGGACTGGGAGACGCTCAATGGCGCCTTCTACACCCAGGGTGCGCCGACCGACGACCCGACGCGCGGCTTCTCCGTCACCGACGAGGGTGGCAAGTACTTCTGGCGTTCCTACGTCGCCCTTGGCGGTCGCGAAGCGCTCGGGGCGCCGATCTCCCGACGGTTTGATGCCGATGGCTTCACGATGCAAGTCATGCAGCGCGCCGTGCTTCAGTGGCGACCCGAGGCAGGCACGGCGGTGCAGACGAACCTCTTCGACGACCTTTCACAGGCCGGGCTTGACGAGTGGTTGCAGTCAACCCGAGGCGTCCCGCCTCCGGTTGCGGTTCCGGCGGACGCGGGCGCCTCGCCTGAAGAGCTCCTGAGTCGGCGTCTCCGATGGCTGGATGCCTACCCGACGCTCCGTCGCGCGTACCTCGACGATGCAGACCCGCTTGAGGCGAGTGGGCTGCCGGTTGCGCCAGTGTCCGATAACGGCAGGGCGCTTGTCCTGCGCACCCAGCGGCGCGTGTTCCTCCAGTGGAAGGTCTCGACGTCGTTTGCCCGGGCGGGCCAGGTATCGCTCCTGAGCGGCGGTGAGGTTGCAAGGCAGGCCGGCCTTTTCCCGGAGGAGGCGTTCGAGACGGAGGACGCGGCCGACCAGATTGCCGTGCCGCTGCGCCGCGGACCGAGTGCGTCTGACGCCGCGGTTGCAGGTTGGCGCGCCACGCTCGAGCGCGTCCGGCCATCGGTGGTCGAGGTGACCGACGGGCGCACCGGACGCGGGACTGGCGTGATCGTGGATGTTGACGCCGAAGGGGCGATCGTCATCACCAATAACCACGTGGTCGATGCCGTGAACCGTGAGACGCTTGTCGGTCGCCTGTCCGATGGGCGAGAAGTGCCTGCACGCGTCGTCGGAGCCGACGACTGGACCGACATCGCCGTCGTGCGCCTCATAGGAACCTCCGACGTGGCGGTCCTGAAGCGTGGCGCACCAGTCGCGGGTGGGGCACAAGTGATGGGGGTGGGCTTTGGGTCGGTCTTCCCCTCGATGCCAAGCGCGAAGGTGGGGACGGTGCGCGGTCTTGGGGGCACGATCCAAACGTTGCGTGATTACCCGCTCTCGGGCCTCATTGAACATGATGTGCTGCTCTCTCCAGGCGACTCGGGAGGGCCACTCGTATCCGTCCAAGGGAGCCTGGTGGGAATCGACTGCGCGATAAAGGTCACGCGCCTGCCTCGACGCGGTCAGGAGATGACGGCGTACTCGATTCCGATCGCTCAGGCATGGGCGATTGCGTCCCAACTGCGCTCCGCTGGACGGGTCCCGCGTCCCGCACTCGGAGTGAGCGTGGTTGATCTTGACCCGTTCACGGCGATTGCGAACGGCCTGGCTTCCGCGTCGGGCGTACTCGTGCGCGACGCGCCCGAGGGAGGCCCGGCGGCGAAGGCAGGGATCGCGGCGGGGATGGCGATCGTCGGTCTAGACCGACAACCGGTCGCGTCACTGACCGACCTACGCCGGCTAATGGTCACGCACAAGATCGGGGATGTGGTGCCGGTAACGGTCGTCGCGCGCGGCGGCGTGCGCCAGACGTTCACGGTGACCCTTGCTGACCGGTCTGGGACCTGACCACGCGCGCTACCATGTGGTGAAGGACGCCCGGATGACGACGACACGCTTCGCGGCAGGTGGCGCCGACCGGATTGGGCGGCGCGCAGGATTGGCACTCCTCAGTGGTGCGGCACTCGCGGCGTGCGACGCGTTCGGCACCACCCCAAGTACGGAGAAGCCGGCACCGTTCGCGACGCCGGCCGGGACGACAAAGGTCGCGACCATTGAGCTTGAGAAGGGCGGCATCATCAGCTTCTCGCTTTTTGGCAACGAAGCACCCCAGACGGTGAAGAACTTCGAGGCAAAGGTTTCGCAAGGCTTCTACAACGGCCTGAAGTTCCACCGCGTTGAGGACTGGGTGGTTCAGGGCGGCGACCCGAGCGGGAACGGCACGGGTGGCGGACAGATGCCAAGCGAGTTCAACAAGCTAGAGTTCAAGGTCGGTGCCGTCGGGATCGCCCGTGGGCAAGATCCGCGCATCAACAACGACGCGCAGTTTTTCATTGTCAAGCGTGACTCCCCGCACCTGAACGGGCAGTACACAAACTTTGGTCAGGTCACCGTGGGGCTCGACCTCGTCGTGAAGATTGCCATTGGGGACAAGATCAAGAAGATCACCGTGAAGTGATGCCCGACGCGCGGCGTGCCGGCATCCCTGGCGGCGACACGTCCCGGACAACATCCGGAGGTCTTGCGCTTGACCCGTGGTACGGGTCGCCAGACGGCGCCAGCGAACGGCCAGGCGAATACCCCTACACGCGCGGCATCCATGAGTCGATGTACCGCGGTCGGCACTGGACGATGCGCCAGTACGCCGGGTACGCGACCGCCGAGGAGTCGAACCGACGCTACCGGTTCCTCCTTGAGGGTGGACAAACCGGCCTTTCCGTTGCATTCGACCTGCCGACCCAACTCGGGCTCGACCCCGATGATCCGCTCGCCGAAGGCGAGGTTGGCAGGGTAGGCGTCAGTATCGCCAGCGTTGAGGACATGGCGGTCCTGCTCGACGGCATCCCGATCGATCGTGTCTCGGTGTCGATGACGATCAACGCGACCGCGTCAATCTTGCTCGCCTACTACGTGGCGGTGGCGATCGAACGTGGGATCCCGCTGGCATCGCTCTCCGGCACGACCCAGAACGACATCCTGAAGGAGTACGTCGCGCGGGGCACGCAGGCATACCCACCCCGCCCGAGCCTCGGTGTGGTAACCGGGATGATCGCCTACACCGCGCGTGACCTGCCTCGATGGAACCCGATCAGCATATCGGGGTATCACATCCGCGAGGCGGGTGCGACAGCAGTTCAGGAACTGGCCTTCACGTTGGCGAATGGGCTTGAGTACGCACGTCGGGCCGTCGCCGCCGGCATGGGGATCGACACCTTCGCGCCGCGCCTGAGCTTCTTCTTCGCATGCCACAACGACTTCTTCGAGGAGATCGCGAAGTTCCGCGCGGCGCGTCGGGTGTGGGCGGGCCTGATGAGGGATCGTCTCGGGGCGACCCGACCGGAGTCCCTGAAACTGCGGTTTCATACCCAGACCGCAGGGAGCACCCTTGCGGCGCAGGAGGCGCCAAACAACGTGGTGCGGGTGGCGTTGCAGGCGATGGCGGCGGTCTTGGGCGGGACGCAGAGCCTGCACTGCAATGCCCTCGACGAGGCGCTTGCCCTGCCGACCGAGGCGACAGCACGACTGGCGCTGCGGACGCAGCAGGTGATCGCGTACGAAAGTGGCGTGGCCGAGGTGGCCGACCCACTTGGTGGATCGTGGTTCGTGGAACGCCTGACCGACGAGGTGGCCCAAGCCGCCACATCGCTGATCGATGAGGTCGAACGCATTGGCGGCGCACTTCGTGCGGTTGAGACGGGCTTCTACGCGCGCCACATTGAGGACAGCGCGTATCGCTACCAGCGTGAGGTCGATCGGGGCGACCGGACGATTGTGGGTGTGAACCGATTCTCCGCTGAAGCCGGATCTGGCGTGCCGGACCTGCTTCGGGTGGATGGCGAGGTCGGCGTGTCGCAGCGTGCCCGGGTCGAACAGCTTCGCGCCGGACGTGACGGCGCGAGGGTGCGCGGAGCGCTCGCCCGCGTGCGGGACGCCGCCCAAGCCTCGCTCAAGGCGCCCGGCACGGCCACGCTGATGGAGGCACTTGTGGAGGGTGCGCTGGCGCGTGCGACGACGGGCGAACTTGCCGGGGCGATGCAGGATGTCTTCGGCCCATACCGCGAATCCGGTTGAGCGGGCGTCAAACGTGATCCTTGGGATTGACCACGTCGGCATCGCGGTGCACGACGTCGCGGGGGCGACGGGCGACTTCGCCGACTTGCTTGCGCACACGCCGACGCAGATTGAGGAGGTGGACGGGCAGGCGGTCCGGGTGGCCTTCGTGCCGGCCGCCTGGGTGAGCGAGCGCGGGGCGCGCGTGGAACTCCTCTCCCCGGCGGATCCCGCGAACCCGTCGGGGGCGATTGCGCGCTTCCTCGAGAGACGGGGAGAGGGATTGCACCACGTGTGCTTCCTGACCGACGACATTGAGGGCGAGATCGCTCGCTTGTCCCCGCGCTACACGATGGTGGACGAAACGCCTCGTCGCGGCCACGGCGGCCGGGTGGCATTCCTGCACCCCCGCGGGGCCCACGGCGTCCTTGTTGAGTTGATCGAACGGGATG
>CAILQO010000049.1 GCA_903836285.1 uncultured Chloroflexota bacterium | reverse complement strand
GGATGGATTTATCCTATTCGAAAATGGTTCGTGCGAGAGATTCATAGTGGTATATTTCCACTATGGATAAACATTACCCGATATGGTTGGGCAACGACGGAACTTCAGTCGACAGCGTGGGTTTGGAGCCCAGTCGCTTTCGTAATCGGTATCTTCACACCAAACTATGATTCAGCGATGTTAAACGTCGAGTTTCTGACGTGGAGGCTCTTGGCTGTTAGTGGTACGTACGCATGGATAGGTCGTCATGTCACACCATTCTTTGCAGGACTTGCTGCACTTACTTACATCTATTCGCTGCATTTTATCGACCTTGAGAAGCAAATCACTATATATATTGGATATGCGTTGATTCCTTGGGTACTGTTCTGTGTGGAAGGACTATTCGTCGACAGATCGCGAACGCGTGCGCTGAGGATTGCCGGCATCCTGCTCGTGGCAATGGGATGGTCCGCCTACCCTGGGGTGTGGATCGTCTGCGCGGCACCAATTCTTGGTTACGCAGCCACTCTCGCTGCGCGGCTGCCACGCGTTCCGTGGACGCACACACACATCCTGAACACCGTTGCCTGCGTGCTTATTGCAATCACTGGGCTTGCACCGCTTCTGCTTCGGCTCGCGACGAGTGGGCTTTTCGCAGGCGGTCTGCGGGCCAGCATGGATTGGAGCCCAGACTACGGCGCGTTGTCTGACGCCGCCGTCCTGCCGTGTCTCATCGGGTCGTGGGGCCGTGCGTTGGGAATACCTCCGCAAGATTGCCTCGGGGAGTATTCAACGGTCGGCCTCGTTGCGACCTTCGTCGTGGTAATCAATCGGTCGAAATTGTTTCAACAAACTGTCACGCAACTGAGCGCTTTGTTGGCGTGCGCGATCATCACCTACTGTATAGCAACAGAAAACAATATTGGTATATATTTGCGGGCAAACATACCATTTTTATATCAAGTGCTTTGGTATTCTATACATATAAATCTAATTATACTGATCATCGTTTGCTTTTATGCAATTATGTTTGACGCAAGTGCAAAGGTTGTAGGCAACGCGCAATGGACCAGAGTGGCGTTGGCGCGGTTCCGCGCGCACGCCCCTCGACTCAGCACGCCTGCGTTGGTACGCGCGGCGGCGGGCCTCGTGCAGGTCGGCATTATGGTTGCGATGTTTGCCCGCAGCGTGCCAATCACTGGCTACGCATGGCGAGAGGCCGACACTTGGGACTGGTCGCGCCGAGCGGACAGGGCTATGGAAACCTATCAGGCTGATTATCTCCGTGACCCGCTACGGCGACTGAGAATCGATATCGACAGGAACATCCTGAATCTTCTCGCTGATGTTCCGCACATTACGTATTACCGGGGTCTCTTGCCAGAACTTGAGACGGTTGACCGGTATTGGGGAAGCCCGACGTTGTTTGAGTCGTTTCTTGTCTTGCCGTTGGAGTGGCACGTTGCGTCCGAAACCGACATAACGGTTGGTCGCGAAGCGATGCGTGGCGACAAAACGCCGCGCTACGACCCAGCGGGCTGGGGCGAACGGCTGTGCGTCGGCACTGACAGTCCCTCGCAAGATGTGCGAAGGCTAACGACCTATCATTCGACGGTCATTGAAGGCCATATTGAGACACCGTGTTCGGGTCTTGCCGTCTGGATGGACACTTACGATGAAGGTTGGCGGGTCTGGGTGAATGGGCGCCGTGAAACCCTTTACCGGATCAACGGCGCAGTGCGTGGATTCCTGATCGCGCCAGGCGACAACGGCTTCGTTATGGAATATCGGGCGACCGTCGCGGCATGGCGGCGAATGAAGTTGCTGGTCCGGGCAATTTTCCCCGGGCTTTCTGCGCCTGCGACGGCGTAAGGAGCCAGTTTCTGTCGTCGCGCCGACTATTCCGCGTTCGGCACAAAAATCCAAGCGAGTAGCATGACCCCTCGGGGAGGGATGCATCACGATGCCGGACGACGGGCCGCACGGGGCGATTGCGATCATCGCGGCGCTGGACACCAAGGGCGCCGAGGCCGCCTACCTGCGCGACCTGATCGCCGCACGCAACCACGCGACCTTCCTCATTGATACGGGGATCATCGGCGACCCACGCATCCCCCTCGGGCCGTACGACGTATCTGCCGCCGAGGTCGCCCGCGCCGCTGGCACCACCTTGCAGGCCCTGCGCGACCGCGCCGACCGGGGTGAGGCCATCGCTGCCATGGGTCGCGGCGCCGCGGTGCTTATGCGCGAACTCTACGAACGACGCTACCCCGGGACTGACACGCGCGTCGTCGCGGGCGCGATCGGCATCGGTGGGTCGGCGGGGGCGTCGGTGGCGTCCGCTGCCCTCAGCACGCTGCCGATCGGTGTGCCGAAGCTGCTCGTTTCGACGGTGCTTTCGGGGAACGTCGCGCCGTACGCGGGCATCACCGATGTGATGATGATGCCGTCGGTCGCCGACATCGCCGGCCTGAATCGGCTGTCGCGGCCAATCCTCGCGAACGCCGCCGGGGCGATCGCCGGGGCGGTCATGGGTGCGCGCGCCTTCGCGGCGGCACCACCCGCCGCCGACCGGCCGCTCATCGGCGCCAGTATGTTCGGGAACACCACGCGCCTCGTCGAACAGTCCCGAGTGCGCCTTGAGGCGGCCGGTTTCGAAGTGGTCACCTTCCACGCCGTAGGGAGTGGCGGGCGCACGCTCGAACGCCTCGCCGCCGACGGCATCCTCGCCGGCACCTTCGATGTGACGACCACGGAGTGGGCCGATGAGTTGTGCGAGGGCGTCTTTAGCGCCGGCCCGGAGCGCCTTGACGCTGCGGGGGCACGAGGCCTCCCCCAAGTGATCGCGCCCGGGTGCCTCGACATGGCGAACTTCGGGGCGATGGAGACCGTCCCGGCACGTTTCCGAGATGACCCGTCACGGAAGTTCTACGTGTGGAACCCACAGGTGACGCTCATGCGCACGACGCCCGAAGAGAACGCCACGCTTGGGCGCATATTGGCGGAGAAGGCGAACGCGTCGCGCGGCCCGGTGGAGGTGTTCTTCCCCCTGCGCGGCGTCTCGATCTTGGATAGCGTCACCGTCGATGGCCCACAACCATTCTGGTGGCCGGAGGCCGACGCTGCGTTACTCGACGCCCTGCGCACGCACCTGCGCCCGGGTATCCCGCTGCACG
>CAILQO010000048.1 GCA_903836285.1 uncultured Chloroflexota bacterium | reverse complement strand
ATCGCGGCGCCTACACCTGGGTCGGCGGTGTCGTGACGCAGGGCCAGTGCCACCGGCGCGATGTCGAGTTCCGCCCACGTGGCGGAATCTTCGAGAATGGGCGCGGTTACCCCGGCCACCTCACGGTAGAAGCGCACGGCGGCGTCGATGTCCGCCACATTCACCACGACGAAATCGACGCCCCGAACACCCATCCCCGACCGACTCGCACCTACCGGTTTGCGATGCTGAAAGTGTGGCGCCCCTCGCGGATCGACGCACTCGCCGCCTTCACTGCCGCGACAAGGTCGTCGTCGCCATGCGCCGCGACGGCGATCTTCTGAAACGCTTCCGGGTCGATCTCGAGGGCGCCGAGGCACCGCTTGTCGGCCGGGCAGGGGTAGATGTACTCGCCAATGGTGCCACCCGCTTCGGCACGCGCCTTGTCGGACATCCGGGCCAGCCACTCGAGGTCACCGATCACCCAACCTCGCGGGCGCGGCTTCCACTCGCCATCGACGACGCCGCCGTCCCAGCGTTCGTTCGCGGCGCCCGTCTCAACGTTCGCAGTCATGTCTTCAATCTCCTGCCGGGCCCAGTCTCGGGTATTCCGGTTATCGCAATGCTATCGCGTCCGGTGCACCTGCCACGATTGGATCCGGCCTGGGGTACCCGGTGCCTCGGTCATGCCGCCGGGCGCATCGCCATCAGCAGGTGCAGTGTTCCCCCACACACCGTCTCGCCCCGATCATTGGTCACCGTTGCGAGGAAGGACACGGTGCCGGACCTCAGTCGCGGGTACGGCTTCAGTGCCGTTACCTCCACGACCAGCGACAACACGTCGCCTGGATACACGGGACTTGTGAACTTCCACGTCTCGATCTCTCGGAAGGCGCGGGTCGTGTCCTCAAGGATGCCCGTCTGCCACGCCATCCCGAGTGCGACGGATAGCACGAGCGCACCGTGAGCGATCCGTTCCCGAAAGCCTTGGGTGCGCGCGAAGTCGTCATCGACGTGCAGGCGGTTGACATCACCGGTCAACGCGGCGAACCCGTCGATGTCTGCCACGGCGATCGAGCGTGACGGCGCTTCCACGCGTTCGCCGATCGCGAACTCCTCGAAGTACCGCCCCATCGAAAGAACCTCCAAGCGATGTCAGTAGGAACTCACCCAACCCGCATCTCGAGTCCCACCCGAAGTGAATGTCAAAGCGTGGTCAAACGTACCGTTGGATAACCAAGCAAGAGTTGTGACCCCCGAAGCCGAACCCGTTCGAGAGGACCGCATTCACCCGCGTCCTGCGTGCCACGTTCGGCACGTAGTCCAAATCGCAATCAGGGTCCGGGTTGTCAAGGTTGATCGTCGGCGGCAAGATGTCGTCAAGCAACGCGCCAACCGCCGCCGCTGCTTCGATCGCGCCGCACCCACCCGCCGAGTGGCCGGTCATCGACTTCAGGCCTGTCACCGGCACCTGATAGGCGCGCGCGCCAAGCACCGCCTTCAGCGCCAGCGTCTCCGTGCGGTCGTTCGGCCCGGTACTCGTGCCGTGGGCCGAAACGTAGTCAATCGCTTCGGGGTCAAGACCGGCGTCAGCGATCGCCGCACGCATGGCGCGCACCGCGCCGTTGCCGTCGGGCGGCGGCGCCGTCAGGTGGAACGAGTCCATCGACGCCCCGTACCCCGCGAGTTCCGCCAAGATCGTCGCCCCGCGTGCCCGCGCGAATGCCTCATCCTCGAGGATCAGCGTTGTCCCCATCTCGCTAAAGACGAACCCGTCGCGGTCGCGGTCGAATGGGCGGCTCGCCTTCGTTGGCGCGTCGTTGTACTTCGTGGAGAGCGCCCCCGCTTGGTTGAACCCGGCAATCGCCACCGGTTCAAGCGCCGCCTCAGATCCGCCGGTCACCACCGCGTCGGCCCAGCCGAGGCGGATCGCCGCCATCGCCATGCCAATCGCATCGTTCGATGACGCGCAGGCCGACCCAATCGCCATCCCCGCCCCGCGCATGCCCAACGTCAGGCTGATGTGCCCCGCCGCCGCGTTCGGCATCAGCATCGGCACGCAAAAGGGGCTAACCCGGCGCGGCCCCCGCTGCTGCCGCGTGGTCTCGCTCTCGACGACCGTCTTGAGGCCGCCCACACCGGTCGCGTAGATCACCGCTATCCGGTCACGGTTTGCCTCGTTGACCTCAAACCGGGCGTGCGCCATCGCCTCGACCGACGCTGCCACCGCGTACTGCGTGAACGGGTCCATCCGGCGCGCCGCCTTGGCGTCCATCCACTTGGCAGGGTCGAAGTCCTTTACCTCGCCGGCGATGATCGTTTCGAGGTTCAGTGATTCCGCGTCGTACTTCGCGATGCGGGCGATGCCGGACTCACCGGCGACCAGCTTGGCCCATGTCTCGCCCCAAGCGTGCGCCAGCGGGTTGACCGACCCGATGCCCGTGATCACCACCCGCCGCCGTTCCACGCCCGTCGCCTGCCCCTCTCCGGCCTCGCCACGCACCAGACCGGATGGTGAGGATACCCCGGAAATCTCTCAGTCCCGGCGTCGTCGCCGTCCGCCAATCGCTAGGCTCTGGCTTGCCGAGCGCCTCGGCTACCAGTACCGTCCCTGCTATGGCCCCCACTCCGATCATCCTCGATACCGATATTGGTGACGACGTCGACGACGTTTTCGCCCTTCTCTTAGCCGTCCGCGACCCGGCGTACGACTTGCGCGCCGTCACCTGCACGTACGGTCAGGTCGAGGTGCGCGCTCGACTTGCCAGGCATGTGCTTGACACAGCAGGACGCACCGACGTACCCGTCGCTATTGGGTCAAGCAATGTGCTTGGCGGTCTAGTCAGCCCCGGTGCACCCGGGAACACGATGGCCTCGAACGACCCGGACCTGCCAGAGCTAGGGTCGCGTGGATGGGACGGCCTTGGTGCCCGCCTCGACCACCGTTTTGGCCCTGACCTGATCGTCGACCTCGTGCGCCACTCGACGGAACCGATCACGCTGTGTGCCATTGGCCCCCT
>CAILQO010000047.1 GCA_903836285.1 uncultured Chloroflexota bacterium | reverse complement strand
GCCGGTTCCGCGCAGAACCCGGATGTCTTCTTCCAAGCGCGCGAGGCGGGCAACCCGTATTACCTCGCCGCGCCGGGCATCGTCAAAGACGCAATGGATCGCTTCGCCGAGTTGACGGGACGTCGCTACCACCCCTTCACGTACGAGGGAGCGCCAGACGCCACCGACGTGATCATCGCGATGGGCAGTGGCGCCACGACCGCCGCGGCGACGGCACAGTCCCTTCGCGAGCGTGAAGGTCGCATGGTTGGCGTCCTGACCGTCCACCTCTATCGGCCGTTCGCCGTCGAATCGTTTATCAAGACCTTGCCGTCGACCGTCCAGCGAATCGCCGTTCTCGACCGGACGAAAGAGGCGGGCGCCATCGGCGAACCGCTTTACCTCGACATCGTCACGGCGATTTCCGAAGCGTGGCACAGCGGCACGGCGCACTTCGCGACCTTGCCTCGGGTGATCGGCGGGCGCTACGGCCTCGCCTCCAAAGAGTTCACTCCGGGCATGGCAAAAGCCGTGTTCGACGCCCTCGCGCGCCCCGCGGCGCCGGCCCACTTCACCGTAGGCATCCACGACGACGTCACGGGCCTAAGCCTGCCATGGGATCACGAGTACGACATCGAACCCGCCGGCACGAATCGGTCGATGTTTTATGGCGTTGGCTCGGACGGCACCGTCGGCGCCAACAAAAACTCGATCAAGATCATCGGCGACGAGACCGACCTGCACGCACAGGGGTACTTCGTCTACGACTCCAAGAAGGCCGGGTCGATCACCATCTCGCACTTGCGGTTCGGGCCGGACGAGATTCGGGCGCCGTACCTCATCCGCGAGGCGGGGTTCGTCGCCTGTCACCAGTTCGCGTTGCTTGAGCGCCTCGACGTCCTCGAATTCGCCGCGCATGGGGCAACCTTCCTCCTCAATAGCCCGCACGGGCCGGAAGACGTGTGGGACCGTATCCCCCACGCGATCCGCCACGAGATCGTCAAGCGTCAGTTGCGCTTCTTCGTGATCGACGGCGACGGCGTGGCGCACGCCTCCGGAATGGGGCGTCGCGTCAACACCGTCATGCAGGCTTGCTTCTTCGCCCTGTCGGGCATCCTCCCGCGTGAGGAGGCGATCGAGTCGATCAAGAAGGCGATTCGCAAGACCTACGGCAAGCGCGGCGAACGCGTGGTGCAGCAGAACTTCAATGCCGTCGATCAAGCACTCGCGCACATGCATGAAGTAACCGTGCCCGCGATGCCGGACCTCGGCGAGGACCGGATCGTCTGGCCGCCGCTCCCAACAGGCAACGGGATCATCACACCGGATTACATGACCGCCATGCTTATCGCCGGGCGCGGCGAAGACCTGCCGGTGAGTGCCATGCCAGCGGACGGGCGCTTCGAGACCGGCACCGCCCAGTGGGAGAAGCGCAACCTCGCCCTTGAGATCCCCACGTGGGACAACGACCTGTGCATTCAGTGCGGCAAGTGCGTGATCGTATGCCCACACGCCGCCATCCGTGAAAAGGTCGTCAGCGCCGACGCCCTCATCGACGCACCGATCGGGTACCTCTCGGCCCCGGCGAAGTGGCGCCAGTTCCCCGATCAGCGGTTCACGCTACAAGTCGCGACCGAAGACTGCACCGGATGCACGTTGTGCCACGAGGTCTGCCCGGCGGTATCCAAGGCAGATCCGAGTCATCGCGCCCTGATGATGCTCCCGCAAGCGCCCCGAGTTGCGCAGGAACGCATCAACTGGGAGTTCTTCCACAACCTGCCTGAGGTCGACCGGTCGGCGCTCAACCTCGCCACCGTTAAGGACGCCGCCCTCGCGCAACCGCTCTTCGAGTTCTCGGGTGCGTGCGCCGGGTGTGGTGAGACGCCGTACATCCGCCTCTTGACTCAGTTGTACGGCGACCATCTGGTCGTGGCGAACGCGACCGGTTGCTCGTCGATCTTCGGTGGCAACCTACCGACGACCCCATGGACGAAGACAAAGGACGGGCTTGGCCCGGCTTGGGCGAACTCACTCTTCGAGGACAACGCGGAGTTCGGCCTCGGCATTCGCGTCGCCCTCGACGCCCGCAACGACTACGCGCTCGACCTCATCGAGAAGATGATCGCCGAGGAACCATCGCTTGCGGACCCACTCGGCGAAATTCTGCACGCGAATCAGAAGACCGAAGCCGGAATCACCGCACAACGCGCCCGGGTGAACGCCATCCTGCCGCGCATCAGGAAGCTTGGGACGCCACTCGCACTCGAACTCGAATCGGTCATCGAGTCAGCGATCCATCGCTCCGTCTGGCTTGTCGGTGGCGACGGATGGGCATACGACATCGGCTACGGCGGCCTCGACCACGTCTTGGCGTCCGGGCAGAACGTCAACATCCTCGTGCTTGACACGGAGGTCTATTCCAACACGGGTGGGCAACAATCCAAGGCGACTCCTCGTGGCGCCACGGCCAAGTTCGCGAGTGGCGGCAAACCCCGTGCCAAGAAGGACCTCGGACTCCTCGCGATGACGTACGGCAACGTCTACGTCGCCCAGATTGCCATGGGCAGTAGCGATGCGCACACCGTGCGTGCGCTGCAGGAGGCGGAGGCGTTCGACGGCCCGTCGCTCATCATCGCGTTCAGCCATTGCATTGCGCACGGGTACGAGTTGAGCGAAGGTCTTGACCACCAGAAGGCGGCGGTCAACAGCGGGTACTGGCCGTTGTTCCGCTACAACCCGGCGAAGGCATCCAAGGGCGAGAACCCGTTTAGCCTCGACTCAAAGGCACCAACCATCCCCATCGACGAATACCTTGCGTCGGAGGGCCGGTTCAAGGTGGTGAACGACCAGTCGAAGGCCACCGGTGAGGCAGCGCCTGCGGAGGGGTCGGTGTTGGCAAACGTCCGCCACGACGTGAACGCCCGGTGGAACCTGTACGAACAACTCTCTAAGGGGTGGCGCCTCGCTTAGGGTCGATGCCAAGCCCCTCTCCCGCGTCAGTGGGGATGGGGATTGGCACCCGGCGGTCGCAGCAACCTCACCGCCACGCGTTGTATGGGTTGTGGCGGGTCGGGAGCGGAAAGTCGACGCGCCGGCCTTCCACATGTGAGGCGTGCGCCAAATACGCCATCTCGAGCAACCGCCCGGCGTGTCGACCGGTGACCAGATCAAGCCCCGGGGCATCACCGCGGATCAGGCGCGCCATCGCCGCGGCCATCCGATGATGCGCCCGCACCCACTTGCGGTCGCCGCTGAGCCCGTCGTCATCGACGAGGGACCGCCACCGGTCGTCACCCCTGAGTGGCGGATTAACCAACGGATGCACCCAAACATCCGGACCGGCACTCATCGGGCCGGGCAGCGACATCGTGCCTTCGGTGCCGTGGATGTCCACGCGATAGGGCACCTCTCGCCCGTCGCCGCGATAGGACTCGACATGCGCGGTGAAGCGATCCCACGCGTAGTAGGCCGTGATGCCATCACCGGCAACGAGGCCCATGCCCTCATCACCTCGCCGTAGGTCTGCGACCGTGCTCGTGCGTCCATGCTCAGTCACGTGAGCCTGGCACCACAGCGGATCACCTGCGAGCTGCCACAACAGGTCGAAGAAGTGCGGGGCGAGGTCGATGAACAGTTCGTTCCCCCCGTGACGTCCCCCCATGCCGAATACCCGGCCCACGCGTGGCTCGCCGATCAACCCAGACCGCAGCGCGGGGAGTGCAACCTCTTGAATGGCTCGATGCCCCCGCCACGGGTGCGCCACCACCAAATGACGACCGGCCGCGTCGCACGCGGCGACCATCTCGTCGACCTCGGCCGGTGACGCCGCGACAGGCTTCTCGAGGTAGACGTGGCTGCCTCGCGCGGCGACCTCAAGCACGACCCGATGGTGGTCACCAATCTCGCGCGACGCCACGACGGCAATGTCCGGCCGTTCACGGTCGAGCAGTTCCCGGTAGTCGGCGTACCCACGCGACGCACCGGTCTTCGCAAGGACCCTCGCCCGTCCCGCATCATCCGGGTCGGCCACGGCAACAACCTGCGTGCCGACGACCCCGTCGAAGGCCTCGTCAAGCCAATGTCCGTAATTGCCACGTCCGGTATGGCCGATGATCGCGACCTTGAGGTCCGGCAGGTCACGCGCGAGATGTGGCCCGTCTGGTTCGTCCATGTGCGCTCTGCTCCGCCACAGCGTGCGCGCCGGCGCACGGACAACTACGCAGGGGACGGCCGTTCAGCCGCGGTCCCGCGGCGGGCACGTTGGACCGCAATGCCAGCGAGGGCCATGCTCGCAACGGTGTCACCCCAAGCGGTGTACATCAGCCACGTCTCACGCGACGCACCGATCACGAAGACCGTGTTGAGGCCCGCAAGCGCGGCGCCGACGCCGAACATGCCGGCCGCGAGGCGTCGCTCGTCAAGGTCGTTGTACGCGAGATACATGGTGAGCCGGCGCCCAAGCCATCTCCCACCGAAGAGCGCGTCGACCGCGTACGCGATAGCGACCGCACCACCGATCACGGTTCCCTTCAACTGGATCGCGAGGTCGGATTCAACCCACCACGAGAACCCGGCCGACAGCACCAACATGGAGATTCCGAACAGGGCCATGCCACCGAGCAGGTTCAGCTCCCGCCCGAGCATGCGACGGATCAGCCACTGCAGGGGGTAAAGGCATAGGCCAACCGCGGCCGACACAATCGCGGCGGTCCGTAGGTCAATCAGCCGGGCAGTTGCGAAGAAGAGGACCCCCATCGCAACGTCAGTCGCGATGGCCGGCATGCTCGCCTTCAGGCGCCCGAAGTCGATCGAGTCGTCGGCGGACACCGTGTGGGCCTCGCCGACGGGCACCGGCGAACCATCCTCAGCTTCGCGGGCGATTAGTGGGGTGGGGCGTGCGCGGTCGCTCGTGCCGGTCACCGCCAGTCACCCCCACTCGGTTCGACGTCAACCGGCAAGCGTGTTGCCATCGAGGCAAACGTCGCATCGATTACGCGCATTTGGGCGATGCTGTCCTCCGGTGGGATCCGGTGGGCCGTGCCGTGCCGAAGGCATTCCGCAAGGTGACGCAACTGGTCGGCGAACTGGAAGGTCGGGGCAAAGGTCGTGCGGGTTTCGGCACCACGCGTCCGTTCGACGAGAACGACTTCGCGATCCTCGTTGTTCCACGGGTTTTCGAGGCGCAAGGTGCCATGCGTGCCACCGACCTCGGCATCGTGCGCGTGCCACGAGTCGTGTGCGACGACCACGGTTGCGAGGACGTCACCCGGAAACTCCAGCGAGATCGTGGCACCGACGTCCACCGTCCGGTGCTCACCTCCCGGGCCTGCCATCGCACGGCGACCTGTCGCATGGACGCGCAACGGCTCTGCTCGGGCAACGAACCTCGCCTGGTGGATGCCGTAGCACGCAAGGTCGTAGATGCTCCCGCCGCCACGCGCGCGATCCCATCTCCAGTTAGCGTCGGGGTGCCTCTGGGCGGCGTCGATACTCTGGCAGAAGGCATTGCGGATTGTGCGCACCTCTCCGATCACCCCGGCATCGACCCGAGCCCGCATCGCGAGGTGGGCGGGGTGGTGGCGAAACTTGAAGGCCTCGGCAATGAGGACGTGCGATCCACGGCATGCATCGACGAGCGCGACTGCCTCGGCGGCGTCCATCGTGAACGGCTTCTCGCAGAGGATGGCGCGGACCTTGCCGCTGCGGGCGAGTGCGATGCCAGTCGATGCGTGCGCGATTCCCCATGTCGCGATGATGGCGATGTCGGGGCGGGACGCATCCGCCATGGCCCCCACGTCGCAAAAGCGTGCCGTCGGGGGCACGTTCCATGCGTCTCCGAAGCGCTCCAATGCGTCACGCGAGACATCGACTGCAGCGACAAGTTCGACGCCGTCGACCTCACGACAGGCCCGTGCATGGGCGTGGGCGATTCCTCCGGTACCGATGAGGGCAACCGACAGTGGCGTGGGCGCATGCCCGGGCATCGCCATGGTTAGCGGCCGACCGCTTTCACAAGTTCGGCGTGGCGTTCGGCGGTCAGGACTTGGAGCAGTTCGATCCGAAATCCATCCGGGTCGATGACCATCGCGATGCGCCCGTGTCGCTTGGCAAGCCGTGGTGCGAAGGCCACGTTTGCCCCCTTCGCCTCAAGTTCGGCAAACGCGGCGTCGATGTCGGCGACCTGCACGCAGATGTGTTCGTAGCGCGCCATCTCGGGATCTGGTGCGAAGGCTTTGACCGTGCCGGGCCGTGAGAACAGCTCGAGCAGCGACCCATCCTTGCCCAACGAGACGTACGTTGCGCGCACGCCGGTCTCCGGCCAATGCAGCTCCTGCACGACCTCGCAGCCGAACATGCGCCGGTACCACGCCACCGAGGCGTCCAAGTCGGTCACCGTCAGTCCGGCGTGTTCGAGGCGAAGGATCTCGGCCATATCAGTCCCTTTTCACAAGCGCGAGGTTTTTCCCGACAAGCCGACTCCAGATGCCCCACTGGCAACCATGGAATCCGATGGTCAGGGCTTCGAAGGGTCGTCAGCCAACTTGAAGCGCATCGCACTCCACGTGTCGTCGATGGCGACCTGCCGCACGCCAGTCAGGCCATGCGCATGGCCAAGATGGCGCCACAGGATGTCCCGGTTCAGGTCCGTGCCGAGCTTCCCAGCCTTTGGGTAGAGAACCCAGGCAATCCGGTTTGACGCCAATGCATCGAGGACCGGCCCGACGATTCCCGCAACGTCGGCAAGCGTTTGGGCGAACGTGATCACACCACCGATCGCGCCGGAACTGACAACCTCCACGTCGCCGAGGTCAACGCCCTCGGGACGGGCGTGTACCTCGACCGTCTGGCCGGGCTTGAAGTTGAGTTTCTTGGCGAGGCTCATGGTGGCTGCCGTTGTCCTTGGATGGGTGCCCAACACGGCGCTCAGGCGCGTGCGCTGGCCATCCCTCCATAAAAAAGCGGGTTCGTCCACGCGCGGCGCCCGCGGTCGTCCTCGACCTGAACGCGCACGTATCGCTCGACGCCGGAGAGGTGCAGGACGGCACCGGTGATCAACTCACCGTCGATCACACCCTCGGGGCGGTTTGTGGCGGACCGCAATCGCGAAGCGCGCATCGCGGCACCGAATGGACCAGCATTTAGGCGAGCACCACGAGTTCCGTCCGCGATGAGGGAGACCGATCTCACCGGGCTACAGCGCACCGTCACCGTGCCTGCCGATTCTTCCCAAGCCACATCCAGTATCTCCGGGCCGGCAGTGGCGTAGAAGTGTCCCGCGGCGATGGCCGTGAGAAGCGATGCCGCCGATCGGTCCGGTGCCTTCACGACGGTCCATCCCCGCACACTGTCGTAGCCCGGTCGATGGCAATCATCGACACCGAGGCCCAGCACACCGTGCCCGTGCGACAGCAGGTCGTCCCAAAGCAGGGAACTGTCGCCGCGCCCAATGTGCACCTCGGTGTCAGCGTTCCAGACTTCGAGACCGAGGTACCCACGGAGGCCCTCGAAATCTCGCAACGTCAGGCCACTCCAGTACGGGTGCGCCACGAACGAGACGCCGCCGGCTTCGCGGATGGCGTCCAGGTACCACTGCGCAGCCGCCGGTCCGTTGCCTTCCGTGCGCCGCGGGATTGCATGCGGGACGCCCAAGCCGACAATGTGGTAGTTCGTACCGGTGACGGTCGACCCGTTCTCAGTGTTGACCTCGATGCCGCGGATGACGGTCGGGCCCGGGTCACCAAGCACCTCATCTGGCCCAGTCGCCTTCCAATGATCAGTGAGGGCAATGAAGTCCGCGCCGGCGTACGCGTAGTGCTCCACAAGCTTGGTGGGGGGCATCGCCCCATCGGAGTTCGTGGTGTGCGCATGCAGCGTCCCACGGAACCACTGGCCGGGCGAAGCCCAAGGGTTAGCCCCGCGAAGCGGTTCGTCAGACATGGCTGCGCACACCTTCCGGCGCCTGGGAGCAGGCACCAACGCCAATCGTAGATATCGTATCGACGGCGTGGCCGACGGCGTCTCGCTCACTCATGGTCGGGTTGACGCCCTTGGAGCTCGGTGACCGAGGCAAACATCGTGGGGGTTGCCAACGCGATCACCATCGCCGCAGGGATCAGGCCGACGACCAGCGCAAAGAGCCCGACCACCACCACCGGGAATGCCATCAACCCGATGCCAAGGAGCGTCCATCCGAAGCCGGCCGAGCGTCGCCAGCTCTCGCCAATCGCCTCGACAGGCCCGAGGCCCTCATCGACGACGAGGAGCGTGACAAATGAGAGGCGGAGCCCGACGATGATGCCGGGCACGACCAGAAGCGCAAGCCCGACGACCACGAGCAGCGTCGTCAGGAACTGGGCAGCGATCAGGCTGGCAAGTCCCCGGCGGTATGCAACAAAGATGTCGTCAATCTCAGCGCGCCCGGACCGCACGGTCTGGAGGTTGGCGTACTGGACGCCGGCCCAGATCGGCCACGTGCCAAGCACCTGGCTCAGGAGCTGGGATACCACCGTCACCACCTCCACCTCTGTTGTCGCGGCGATGAGCGCGCCGATGCCGGTAATCGCCCCGCCGATCAGGCTGCCGATGATCGTGGCGACCAGGCCGACGACGAACAGGCCCCAAAAGCGCTTGCGCACCGTCGCCCACGCGTGGCCGTAGACCCCCCCGACGGTCGGTTCGATCACCGCCTGCAGGGGAGTGCCGGCCGGAGGCGGGCCGTAGGACCACCCCGGGCGAAGTGATGGATTCCGCTCGGTCCCAGGACCAGACCCGGAACCAGCCATCGAAGCCGAGGGCACATGCCTACGGGGGGTTGCATCCGGCGCCGACCACGAAGACACGTTGGAAGGCAAGACGCGTTCGGATGTTGCCGGCGGGGAGACCCGCGGGGGAGCATGACCGACCGACGATGGCGACGCAGGTTTTGGGCTGATCGGGTTACTGCCCGGCAGTTCCATCTCGGCAGTCGCAGGGGAGTCGGGCGACTCAGGCACCTCGCCTCGAGGCCCAGAGTCCAGTGCGTCATGGCCAGGGTTCAATGCCGGGGTTGGCGGGAGGGCAACTGCCCGTCCACACCTCGCGCAAAACGCTGCGCCGACCGGGAGGCGATAGGTGCAGTTCGGGCACGATGGACCCCGGTTCGCCTGACGCCCGCACATCGGGCAGAAGGCGGCCTCATCCGGCAACCGCGAACCGCAGTGCGTGCAGAACACCAACCGCTCCCCGCCCTGCATCTAGCGGGACGCCGCGTGAAGCGTCCGCGCAATCGCTTCCGGCCTGAGCGGGCCTCGCGATGTCCACCGGATCGCGTCGTCAAGCTGCGCCGTATCGGAGAAGCCCACGATGACGGTGCCGACCCCCGGCGTTGATTGTGCAAGGCGCACTGACAGCTCACCCGGACCTTCGAGGCCCAGTACGTCCGTCAGGGACGCCAACCGGCGGGCGCGAGAAAGGTCGGTCGCGTAATCCTCGCCGGCAATCCCACCGGGATTCCCGGCGTTCACATGGCGTCCGTCACGCGCGGCGAGGGCACCCGCCGCCAACGACCGAATGACAATCACGCCAACGTCGTGCGTGATCGCATCCGCAATCAGACCCGAGAAGTCATGTGCGTCGCTTGGCACATGCCCGGGCCAACCGGCGCTCGGGTTCAGTGCATTGACCATCGCCTGCCCAGACCCGAACTCGCCAGAGCGGATCACTTCGCGAATTGCGTCGGTGTCTCCGTTCGCAGTGATCCCGAGGTGGTCGGTGAGACCGGCATCGCGCACTCCGAGCAGTCCGTCGAGGATCGGCCCGAGTACGTCACCCGGGGTAACTCCCCGGCCGCGCTCCGAGGTAATCGACGTGTGAAGCTGCATGAGCGGCACGTGATCAACATGCAGGCGCCGCAGGCTTGCCTTGATAGATTGCCGGATTGCCTCCGGGGCATGGTCGACGCTTGCGGGGTCGATGCGCACCTTCGTGCCGACGATTACCCCGGCAGGCACCCCTCCCATCGCGGCAAAGGCGCGCCCGAGGTTCGTCTCGGACGCGCCGTCGCCGTAAAGCGGCGCGGTATCGAAGTAGGTGACGCCCGCTTCGAGGGCACGCTCGATGGCGTGGCGCTGTTCGGAGGCATCACCCTTGACGAGCAGGCCGCCGATTGCGCCACACCCGAAGCCAAGCACTGAGACGGGCAACCCTGTCCGGCCAAGCCGCCGTCGTTCCACCGGGCACCTCCATGTGGCGCCTGCATGGCACCTCGCCGGCATCGTACCGGCGGTCGGGCCCGGTGGCGCCGTCCTACTTCTTGTCCTTCTCGAACTTCTCCTTCATCGTCGTCCAGAGTTGGGCGCCCTGATCGACGGCGTCGTTGGCCGCCATCTTTCCATCCATCACGTCGGCGACCATCTTGGTGAAGTCGGCACGCCAAACGGCCGACCAAGGCCCCTTCACGCCCGGACGAGGCGACGCACTGGTCACGACCTTGTTGTAGGCATCGAGGTCGCCCCAGCCTTCGACGGACTTCTTGACTTCGGCGGTCTCGCCCATCGACTTGTAGCCGAAGTTCAGGCCTTGCTCAACCCACCAGCGGTTCGCGACGTAGTACTTGCCGTCCTTGTCCTTGCCGCCCAAGAAGGAGATGAGCTTCCACGACTCCTGCGGGAATTTCGAGGCGGACGCGATGGCGTACTGACGGCAAATCGCGGCCGTACCAGTCTTGCCTGCGACGAAGCTCGGATTGACGTAATTCATCAACTGCCCCGCCGCCGCGCCACCCGTGATGCTTGGGCAGTTTGACTGGCACCCGGCCGCCGTCGCCTTCCCGTTCAGGCGCTTCAGGTCGTAGAACGACGTCCAGTTGTACGTCGCCTTGCCATTGTCGAAGGCCGCGGGTCCCGATGGGTCATCGCCGTAAATGCGGTCGCCGGTGTATGCCTGGAACAGCTTGTTGAGGATTTCCTTGAAGAGCGGATCCTTGCCGAAGATTGGCTCAAGGTTGTCGTCGAACATGCGCTTGCCGCTCGAGAGGTACCAGACCTCAAGCTCGCCTTCAGACGGCTTGCCGAAGCGCGGGAACTCGACGCCGTTGACCTTCTGACGCTTGATCTGGACCGCTTGTTCGCGGTACTCATCGAAGGTTGCTGGCGGCGCCTTGGCCCCGATGGCCTTCAGATGCTCTTGGTTGTACATCGCCACTTGGGGGCCGATGTAGTAGATCGTCCCGTACTTCTTGCCCTTGTAGTGGGTCTGCTCCGAAACGAACGGGTACTCGTCCTTATCCAACTCGGCAGCACCGGGGAACCCATCGAGGGCAAGGACCCATTTCGCTTCGGCCCACTCGGCGGCGTCCTCATCGCGCATGTACATGGTGTCGTTGCGTTCGCCCGCCACCATGCTCGTGTTCATGCGCTTCCGGTATTCCTCGCCGGACGGACCAGTCTCCGGCCCCTCCACCTTGATACCGGGGTTCTGCTTCTCAAAGAGGTCGAGGTTCTCGCGCACGATCTGCGGGTTGTAGTCCCACATCGCCAGCTTGATCTTGACCTCGGCCTTGGCAACGGTCGGCGCCGGTGCGGCGGTCGGGGCCGCGGCGGCGGCGGTCGGTGCCGGGGCGGTGGTCGGGGCTGCCTTCGCGGCGGTCGGGGCCGGCGCCGGCGCAGTGTCACCACCACACGCGGCTAGAAAGCCAGCACCTGCGAGGCTAGCGCCGAACCCGAGGAGTCCTCGTCGGCTTCTTGCGCCGGTGCGACCCTGCAAGCTTTCCATTATCTACGTCACCCCTCTCGTGGCCAGTCCCCCGACTGGGAAGCATGCGCATGCCGACACAACACTCGGTCGGTCGGTCGCGCGCATGGTAGTCCAGCCTACAATGAGGAGTCAATCTGCTTGCGCTGGGCTGCGGAAGGTATCGCGGTCGCGGTCAGTGACGGGTCGAGCCACCTATCCGGCTCGAAGGGACGAGACATGGTTCGCACTGGCGCGGTCGGGGTCGGCGTGATCGGTGCAGGGCGGATCGGGCAGGTGCACGCCGCGAACCTTGCGCGCCGCGTGGAAGGCGCCACCCTTCGCGGTGTTGCCGATGTCCGTGGAGACGCTGCAACGACCCTCGCAACGCGTCACGGCGTTTCACTTTCCACGAGCGACTACCACGACTTGCTTGCCGACGAGTCGATCGAGGCCGTGGTCGTTGCGTCGGCAACCGACACCCACGGAGAAGTCGTGCGCGCCGCAGCTGCGGCCGGCAAGCACGTGTTCTGTGAAAAGCCAATTGACACGACCCTGGCGGCGATCGACGCTTCGCTCGAGGCCGTCGCCCGCGCCGGGATCCTCTTCCAAGTTGGGTTCAACCGTCGGTTCGACCCGTCGTTCCGCCGCGTGCGGACCCTCGTCGCCGCGGGAGAGGCAGGCACGCCCCACCTCGTGCGCATCACCAGCCGAGATCCGCAACCTCCCCCGGCCGGCTACTTCACCGGAGACCTCGGCATTTTCCCGGACATGACGATCCACGACTTCGATCTTGCCCGCTACCTCGTCGGCGCCAGGCCGGACGGCGACGAGGTCGTGGAGGTCTTTGCGGTGGCGTCGTCACTCGTTGCCGCCGCCGACGGCGGGAACGGCGAACCGGACACCGCCGTCAGCGTCCTGCGGTTTGCCAGTGGCGCCGTGGCAACCATCGACAACTCGCGTCGCGCGACGTACGGGTACGACCAACGGGCGGAAGTCTTTGGGTCGGGGGGGATGGTCTCGGCCGGGAACGTCCTTGAGGACCAAGCCGTGGTCGCCAACGGGACCGGCATCCGAGGCGCGGTGATGCAGAACTTTTTCTTGCAACGCTACGCGGACGCCTACGCCGACGAACTGGAAGCGTTCGCCGCGGCAGTGCGCACCGGCGCACCGTCGCCGGTCACCGGCTACGACGGACGCATCGCCGTGGCCATCGCCATCGCGGCTCAGGAATCGGTCCGGCAGCGTCGCCCGGTGCGCCTCTCAGAGGTCGGGTAGTGCCGATCCGTGCCCCCGGCCCCAGTCACCTGCGCCCCTGCCGGAAGCACGGTGCCAGGGCAAGCTAGTCACCCTGGAGGTCTCGCCCCATCCGCCACATGCCGGCGGTGAGGCCCCCGTCGACCGGGAGGACCGCGCCGGAGACAAACGCTGCATCGTCCGAGGCCAGGAAGCAGATGGCCGCGGCGATGTCCTCCGGTTGCGCGACGCGGCCGACTGGGTACCACGTCGACAGGCGATGGAAGATGTCCGGCGTCCGCTCCAAGCGACGCGTCCATGCCGGCGTCTGCACCGTCCCGGGGCAGACCACGTTCGCCCGGATGCCATGTTGGCCGTACCTGACGGCAAGGTTCTTGGCGAAATTCACGACGCCGGCCTTCGCGGCGCTGTACGCATCGTCGCCAATCCCCATCAGCGCATTCACCGTCGAAACGCACACGATTGCCCCATGTCCGGCGGCGATCATCCCCGGCAACACTGCCCGCGCGCTGACGAACTGACTGCGGAGTGCGCCGACCATCACGCGGTCCCACGTCTCGACTGAGGTCGAGAGCGGGTCGTCGCCCCCTCCGGACGACGCGTTCGCAACGAGGATTACCGGAGGCGCCCCAAATGTCGCGGCGGTGGTGGCGACCGCAGCATTGACGGAACCCTCATCGGTTGCGTCGGCCTCGATCGCAACGGCGCGGCCCCCTGCAAGGCCGATCAGGTCGACGGTGCCGTTCGCACCATCGAGGTTCCGGTCGACGACCGCAACGAGGCCGCCGCCCTTCGCGATGCGGATCGATGTCGCGCGGCCAATGCCCGACCCACCACCAGTGACAAATGCCACGCGTCCGCCGAACGTGTTGCCAGACATGCTTCCCCCTCCTTGCCGTGCCACCGGCGTGCATCACCGGGCAGCGATGACGGTACCGCGCGGCGCACTCGCCGACCGCCTCTCCCGCGCGGAACTGCGCGCGGAATTGGAGGTGGGGGCGGCGTCACCAGCGAACCGGTACGCTGCCCGCGGCGCGCCGCACGGTCGTTAGGCCCAACCACGACGGCGCCGGGAGGTCCTGCCGGTGCCAATGACCCTTGCTGTCCACGCCGGGGTTTACGACCACGAGTCCCCTCTCGTCGAGGTGTCCATCGCTCCAGATCAGATCAACGCCGCCGCGCCCGGCACATCTGGCGTCGCTTCCCACGGGCCAACCGACGCCGCCGCCGTCCTCCTCCACGACACCGACGCGCCCGGTGGCCCCGGTGGGATCATCGTGGCGCAGTACGACGCCACTGTTTCGGTGCTTCGCTTTGTCCTGCCGGGGCGCTTGGTCGCCGGCACGACCCGCCACCTCGACATCCTGCCGCACGCCCCCGACGCCACCACGCCTCCATGGCCGGTCGAGGTCACCACCAAACTCGACCGCGCCGTCGTGCGCGTCGGCGGGCAACCGTTCACGTCGTACCACGTCTTCGGTGGGCGCCGTCCGTACCTCTGGCCGGTGATTGGCCCAGCGGGCGCAAGCGTTGTGCGCGGGCAAGGATCTGCCGACCACCCGCACCACACTGGCCTCGGCCTTGCCTACGGCGGGCACAGCGAGGACGGATCCGTGAACATTTGGTCGGACTGGGATGAGCCACCGTACGGTCCCGGCGGGCGGATGATTCACCGCGGCTTCAGGCGCATCGTCAGCGGTCCGGTCTACGGCGAGGTCGCCCACGACCTGACGTGGGTCGACACCTTCGGCAACCCGTTCGCCGAGGAGTGGCGCACCCTGCGCTTCTGGTGGGCCTCTGAAGGGGCGCGCTTCATCGACACGACCGTCGAGATGGCGTGGATCCGCGACCGCGGGCGTGGGCCATTGATCGTCGCCCTGCGCCTGCCATCCGACATGGACATCCCCCACCACGGGGCAATGACGAACAGTGCTGGCGTGACGGTCCCGACACCACCGGGCGCCCCGCGCGCCTATCGCGCCGCGTGGGTTGACGGAAGCGGCCCTTCGGGCGACCCGCCGTACCCGCCACCGGCAGGGCCGCCCGAGGTCCTCGTCGACCAACCAGGCGCGCGTCCGTTCCGTGAGGGGCCGGGAGACGGGCCTTGGCAAGGAATCGCCATCTTTGACCACCCGACCAACAACGGCTTCCCGCACGAGGTGGGCAGGTACGCCGGATCGATGGGACCGAACGGGCCGGGCACCGGCCAGATCACCTTGTCGTTTTATCCGCCCGCCGAGGCGCCCCACGGGCCGTTTGCCTTCACGTGGCGGACGTACGTGCATCGCGGCGACGCGATCGACGGCAAGGTCGCCGCGCAGGCATCGTCGTACCAGCGAGCGCCAACCGCAACCATCACCGCATAGCGCACGGTCAGGTCGCCTTCGATCACTGCGTCGCGGCGACCGTCTCCCACCGGCCAGATGAAGCGGCCCGCACGGCGGCGTCGAGGACCGCCTGGGTCTGCAAGCCGTCGCCGATGGTTGGCGCAATGTCTGTACCCGTCCGGATGGCGTCCAGGAACGGCACGAGGTTCTGGCGCCCCCACCCGACAATGAACTCGTGGTGATCGACGCCCCACAACGGCGGTTCACCCTCGATCAGGCGTGGGTCGCCGCCGTACGGGTAGAGGGTGGCGACGCCGTTCTCCCAGAGCAGTCCACCACCTGATCCACTGAACAGCATGTGGCGGCGCCCGATCGGGTACGACGCGTGAACGGCCCCGACGCGGGAGAGGGCGACACTGCCGTGCGCGCCCGACGCGAACCGCACTAACAGGACGGTGTCGTCGTCGACCTCCTGCCGGTGGCGTTCGCCCGTGGACGGGTCCACCAGTTCGGGGATGCAGGTGTGGAGCGACGACGCCACGGCGGTGATCGGGCCGAGCAGGAACTGGCAGGTGTCCAGGGCGTGTGCCCCGATGTCGCCGATGACGCCAGTGCCCGACCGCGCTTTGTCGGTGCGCCATGACCATCTCGGTTGCGCAGCCAACAGTCCGGCACTGAACGACTGCGCGTGCACATGGAACGGCCTGCCGATCGCCCCCGCGGCGATGGCGTCGCGGATGGCAATCGTGAGCGGCGAGAAGCGTGTCGAGAAGCCCATCATCGAGCGCACACCGGCCCGGCGCACGGCGTCGGCCATCGCAACGCCGTCTTCGAGGTTCGTGGCGAGCGGCTTCTCGCAAAAAACATGCTTGCCGGCCGCCGCCGCGGCGATGACCAGATCGTGGTGGAACGCATCGGGCGTATCGATCACCACGGCATCAACGCCAGAGAGGCGAAGCGCCTCGTCGGCCGACGTGGTGGCAAACGGCACCCCGTGGGCGTCCGCAACCTCCTGCGCGCGGTCAAGGCGCGGCCCGCAGACCACCACCACGCGCGCGCCCTCAAGCGCCTGAAGCGCCTCGATATGCGCCGTCGCCATGAAGCCGTAGCCGAAGACGGCGAAGCCCACTGCGTCCATCTCAGTTCTTCTCCGGTCGACTCCCCCCGGTACCGTCCGGCACGGGGGTGTGGAGGCACGACGTCTACATCGCGAGGAGCGCGTCCATGTCCGCCGAGTACTCACGCAACCGACGCACAAGCTCATCGTGCGTCTGATCCGGGGCACCGACCCCAACCTCAAGCGTGACCCACCCGTCGTACCCAATGGCCCGCAGCGACGCCATTACGGCGGGCCAGTCGATGTTGCCGTCCAGAAGGCGGACGAAGCCCGGCCACGTCGCACCGGCGTTCGTATTGAAACCCTTCACATGGACGCGGCGGATCAGGCTGCCGAGGACGGGCGGCCAGTGGTGCGGCCACCCAAAGGCCGCGTGGTTGCCCGCATCGAAGTACGCGCCGACCCGCGGATGGCCCACCGTCTCGATGAAATGGCGCATCTCGACCGGTGTGTAGATCATCCGGTTCCAGACGTTTTCGATGGCGAGGTGGACATCGTGCCGTTCGGCGTCCGGTACGAGGTCGCGTACGAACGCGATTGCCCGTTCCCAAGCAACGCCGTACGGGACATCGACCTCGACCCGGCCCGGCACGACGAGGAGGGTGTCTACGCCGAGGGACGCCGCGACCTCAATGGCACGCCGGGCGATCCGACGAGCCTCAATGCGCGCCGACTCCTCATTGGAGGTCGGTGGCACGTGGCCCAGTGGTCCGGCAAGCATCCCGGAGATCGTCAGGCCGGTGTCGTGCGCGAGACGTGCGACCGCATCGACGTCGGCAGGGTCGCCATCGACAGAGAAGAAGCCCTCACGTGCGAGGCAGATTTCGATCCCAGCGAAGCCTGCGCCGGCAGCGAGGTGAAACTGGTCGACGAGTGGAGTGTTCGGCGGGAACATGCCCGCCATGATCGACTTCCGCACGGCAACCTCCGGGGCGTACCGCCGGGCACCAGCACAGGCGTGAACTACCCGCAGATGCGAGGTGGCCCTACTTGATGCTACATTGCCGTACATCTGGGGGCGTGCGGCGGTGCCGGAAGCGCCCGTACCAGTGGTCGCACGGTGTTGCGACGACGCTGCGTCAGGCCCGGCACCCGCCGGATCGAACGTGAAGGGGTAGCGATGATCCAAGACAACACCTTGGCTGTCCGCCGTCGGCAGGCCATCGGCCTCGCCGGGGCGGTGCTCGGCGCGGCGGCGGGGGCCGTGCCCGCGACGGCGTCGGCGCAATACGGCATGGCAGGCAAGTCTTTCAATGGCGCGTGGCCGTTCGACTTGCCCCCAACCGGGCACTACAACAGCTACGCCACCGGCAACCTCAACCTCGGCATCTACTACGACCTGATGGAGATGCCGCTCGCGATGTACTACTGGGCGAAGGACTCCTGGATGCCCCTCATGGCAACCGCTTGGGAGACCAACGCCGAGAAGGCGACGTTCCAGGTCAAGCTCCGCCAGGGTGCCAAGTGGAGCGACGGTAGCAGCTTCGGATCGAAGGACGTTGTCAATACCTTCATGATCCAGAAGTTGCTGAACAACGTCGTCTGGCGCTACCTCGACCGCGTCGAGACGCCGGACGATTACACCGTCAACTTCATCATGTCCAAGCCGACGACCACGGTTGAGCGCTATGTGCTGCGGATGAACATCCGGCCAAGTTCAATCTACGGTGAATGGGCGAACAAGGTCCGCGACATTGTGAACGCGGGCAAGACAGCGGACTCCGACGAGTGGAAGGCGCTACGGAAAGACGTCTCAGAGTTCCGTCCGAAGAGCCAGGTCGTCACTGGACCGTTCATGATCGACCAGAAGAACATGACGGAAGCACAGCTGTCGCTCGTCAAGAACGCCAGCAGCTGGGCCGCGAAGACCGTCTCGTTCGACTCAATCATCCTCTACAACGGCGAGACGCCGACCGTCACCCCAATCGTCCTCTCGAAGGAGGTCGACTACGCGACCCACGGCTTCCCCCCGGCAACGGAGAAGGCGTTCAAGGATCTCGGGTTCCGCGTGCTTCGCCCGCCGACATACGCTGGCCCGGCGCTGTACTTCAACTACGCCAAGATGCCGGCGATTGCACCGAAGGCCGTCCGCCAGGCGATCGCCCATGCCATCAAGCGGGACATCGGTGCCGCCGCCGCCCTCGGCGAATCGGCCGAACCCCCCAAGTTCATGGCTGGGTTCTCGGACCGCCTCGTTGACAAGTGGATGACGCCTGACCAGATCGGGAAGCTGAACAAGTACGAGTACAACCTCGCCGGTGCCGAGGCGCTGATGACCGGCGCGGGCTACAAGAAGGGCAGCGACGGCGTCTGGGTCAGCCCGGACGGCGAGCGGATGGAGTACGAGGTCACCGTGCCGGCGGAGTACGCCGACAACTCGGCCCTCGCGCAGGCCATCGCGGAGCAGCTCACGGCGTTCGGCATCAAGACGACCGTCCGCCTGATCACCTTCACCCAGCTGACGCCTGACACGCAGCAGGGCAACTTCCAGATGGTGATCCAGGGGTGGGGGTCGGGCAACCCGCACCCGCATTTCGCATTCGTCGCAGACTTGGTGACGTGGAACACGCCCGCCGGGGCCGGCCCGGGCATGGCGTACCCGCTGATCCAGAAGGTCGATGCACTCGGTGGTGAGGTCGACCTTGACGCCATGGTCACCGCCTCGGCCCAGGGTCTGGACAAGGATGCTCAGAAGGAGTTGATCAGCAAGCTTGCCCTCGCCTACAACGAGCTACTGCCGAACATCCCGCAGTACGAGCGCTTGGGCAACAACCCGGCCCCCGAGGGCTTCCGCGTCAAGGGCTGGCCAGCAGTCGGCGATCCAATCTTCGACAACAGCCCGTACGCCGACTCCTTCGTGATCATGCTCATGCTTGACGGGACCTTGCAGTCCGTCTAGACGCCTGTGCACGACCCTTGGGTGGACGGTAGGTGGATCTACCGCCTGCCCAAGGGTCACCCCCCTTCGCCGAGGAGGCCGCCAACGTGGTCGCAGCGTCGCCGACCCTCGCGAAGCCAGCCGATGCCCGTGCATCACTTTTCGAGGGGTGGCGCGCCCTCGCCGACAACTACGTCGCCCGACGAATCGGCAAGGCGGTTCTCACCATCTGGGCCGTGGCCACGATGACCTTCTTCCTCGTGCGCCTGATGCCCGGAAACCCGGTGGAGCAGTTCATCGGGCAGCTGATCGCCCAGTACCAGCTGCCGTACGCCGAAGCCCGCGACCAAGCGGCATCACTGTTTGCAATCGACCTCGACCAACCGGTCTACCTGCAGTACTTCTCGTTCCTCGGGAAGCTCGCCCAAGGTGACCTCGGGACGTCCATCAAGTCCCAAGGCGTCAAGGTCACGTCCATCATCGTTGCCTTCCTGCCGTGGACGCTCTTCTGTGTCGGGATCTCGCTGTTCATCAGCTTTGGCCTCGGGATCATCCTCGGGGCACTGATGGCGTACTGGCGGGGAAGCGTCCTCGACTACTCGCTGACGACGTTCGGGTCGCTGCTGCACTCGATCCCGAACTACCTGATTGCGATGATCCTGATCATCTTCCTCGGCGTGCGGTGGGAACTGCTCCCTGTCGTGAAGATGCGCGGGTCGATGTCGCCGGGTATCCAACCGGGGTTCACGCTCGTGTTCGTGCTGGACGTGCTCTTCCACGCGGCACTCCCGATCCTGACGTACGTCGTCACGACCGTGGGGACGTGGATGCTGACGATGAAGGCCTCGACGACGGCGACCCTCGAAGAGGACTACGTGAACTTCGCGCGTGCGAAGGGCTTGACCGACGGTCGCATCCGCACCGCGTATGTTGGTCGCAACGCCATCCTGCCGTTGTTCACGCAGCTGACGTTGAGCATCGGCTTCGTGTTCGGGGGGTCCGTCCTGATTGAGTCGATCTTCGTGTACCGGGGCATCGGCACGATCCTCGTGTCTGCCGTGAGCGGGCGTGACTACCCGGTCATGCAGGGATGCTTCCTGATCACCACCGCGTCGGTGGTCTTCGCGAACCTCCTCGCCGACCTCCTGTACGGCTACGTCGACCCGCGCGTGCGGGTCGGCCAGTAGCCACGTACGCCTGACACCCCAGCGAGGACGCCATGACCGCCGCCTCGACCAGCGCACCACCCTCGACCCTTCCCGGCCTCGGCGCCGTGCGCGCAATCCTTTCCACGTTGGTTGCCCTCGCCCGGAACCCGTCCGGCGCGATTGGCCTGTTCGGCGTCACGTTCTTCGTCCTGGTGGCCTTTGTTGGCCCGACCTTCGTGCCGATTGACACCAAGGCGAAGCTCGACAAGATCTACCAGCTGCCTTCGGCCGAGTACCTCCTGGGGACCGACTACCAGGGGCGCGACGTTTTCTCGCAGATCGTGCATGGCGGACGGGACATCATCATCGTGGCCTCGACCACGGCGCTCATCACCACCACGATTGCCGTGACGCTTGGCGCACTTGCCGGATTTCTCGGGGGCTGGTTCGACTCGGTGGTCCTGGCAATCGCCGACATCATCCTGACGATTCCGCAGTTCCCGCTCCTGCTCGTCCTGGCAACCTTCGTCCGGCTGAACAACATCGTGTTGCTTGGCGTGCTCCTGGCGGCGTTGGGATGGCCGGCACTGATGCGTGCCATTCGTTCGCAGGTGCTCTCGCTGCGTCAACGCGACTACGTCGAGGCGGCACGCTGCCTCGACCTGGGCACCGGGCATATCGTCTTCCGGCAAATCCTGCCGAGCATGAGCGGGTACATCGCCATCAGCTTCACCTTGGGGATGATCAATGCCATCTTCCTGCAGGTCGGCCTGATCTTCCTAGGGCTTGTCCCGCTGTCGGGGAACAACTGGGGCGTGATGCTCCAGTTGGCATGGGTTCGAGGGGCAATCTTCTACAAGAATGCGCTCGCGTACATCCTCGCCCCGGTCGTCGCGATCTCGCTCCTGCAACTCTCGCTGATCATGCTGGCGCGTTCGCTCGAGGAGATCTTCAACCCGCGCTTGCGCCAGGGGGCCTGATCCGATGACCGCCACCAGCGAACCGCCCCGAAATGCGGTCCCCGACCCGGGCGAACGCGGCGTGTTCGCCCCCCCGTCGTCCTTCCGGATGCCGTGGGGCCAGGCAACCGACGCTCGCATCGACGCATCCACCCTGCCCGACGACATCGTGCTGTCCGTGCGCGACCTGACGGTGGCGTACCGGGTTCGCCGCGGCACGGTGAAGGCAGTGCGCAGGATCAGCTTTGACTTGCGCCGTGGGGAGACGCTTGCGCTTATCGGGGAGAGCGGTTCAGGCAAGACCACGGTGGCCCTCGCCCTTGTGCGACTGCTGGTTCGCGCCGCCCGGATCACTGACGGGTCTGTGGTCTACCGGCGCGGTGCGCGCGCGGTCGACGTGCTGCGCCTTGGCGCCGCCGGGTTGCGCCACTATCGCTGGAACGAGTGCGCGATGGTCTTCCAGTCGGCGCTGAACGCGCTGAACCCGGTGATCAGGGTGCGCGACCAGTTCCTTGACGTCGCCAAGGCGCACGGCATGACCGACCGGCGGGCCGCCGAGGCTCGCGCGCTTGAGCTCCTGCGCCTCGTCCAACTCGATGCCGATCGGGTCGCTGGGTCGTATCCGCATGAGTTGTCCGGCGGCATGCGCCAACGCGTGCTGATCGCGATGGGCCTGCTGCTGGACCCACAGGTGATCATCCTTGACGAACCGACGACGGCGCTGGACATCCTGACGCAACGCACGGTGATCGACCTGCTGCGCCGCCTGAAGGGCGAACGGCAATTCGCCCTGGTACTCGTGTCGCACGATCTCGCCTTGGCGGCCGAGCTTGCCGATCAGGTTGCGACCGTTTACGCCGGGCGAATCGTCGAGTGCGGAACCGTCGCTGACATGTTCTACAACCCCCACCACCCGTACACGCTCGGGCTACTCAATGCCGTCCCGACGCTGTCCGGCGACTTCCGCGCACTTGACTCGGTCAGAGGTCAACCTCCGGACCTAATCGATCTGCCACCCGGGTGTGCCTTCCGCCCACGATGCCCTTTCGGGACCGACGAGTGCGAGGCAACCGACCCGGAAGTGGCAACAGTTGACCCGGCGCGCTCGGGAGTGGCAGGTGCCGGCGGGCACGTTGTGGCTTGCCTGCACGCCGACGCGGTGGCGAAGACGTTTGACCGGCACGCGAGTGCGGCGCGGAAGTAGGGCACGCCGATGATGACCGCGCAAGATTCGGGCACGCGCAGGCAGCCGGGTAGCGACATCGATGAACCGGTAATTGCCCTCGAGGACGTCCGCTGGCACGTTCGCACGACGCGCGGGGTGGTGAAGGCGGTGGACGGCGTGTCGTTCGGCGCACGCCAAGGCGAGATCGTCTGCCTTGTCGGCGAGAGCGGCTGCGGCAAGACGACCACCGGCAAGATCGCTGCCGGCCTCCTTGATCCAACGGCTGGTCGCGTCCTGTTTGAGGGCCGGGACATCAAGACCCTCAAGGGCGCCGACTTCACGCGGTTCCGCCGGGGTGTGCAGCTTGTGCATCAGGACCCATACGCCTCGATCAACCCGATGCACACCATCGGCGCAACCATGGTTGCACCGCTGCAACGGCACGGCATCGCTTCCGGGGCAGCGGCGGCACGACGTCGCGCGGCGGAACTGCTCGAACTCGTGGATCTGACACCGTCGAACGACTTCCTGGACAAATATCCGCACCAGTTGTCCGGGGGCCAACGCCAACGGGTCGCAATTGCTCGTGCCCTCACCGTCGAACCCCGGTTCATCGTCGCCGACGAACCAGTCTCCATGGTCGACGTCTCGATCCGGATCAGCCTGCTCAATACGATGCTGCGCCTGCAGCGCGAGCTGAACACCGGCTTCCTGTTCATCACCCACGACCTCGCCCTCGCACGCTACTTCGCGTGGGGCGGGCGAATCGGCGTCATGTACGTCGGTCGCATGGTTGAGATGGGTCATGCGCCAGACCTCGTGGCAAACCCGCAGCATCCGTACACGCGTGCGCTGCTTTCGGCAATCCCGGAAGCCGATCCCGAACTCACCCGCACGAAGGCGCGCGTTGAGTTACGCAGCCTTGAGATACCGAGCCTCTACAAGCTGCCGTCGGGGTGCACGTTCCATCCGAGGTGCCCACAGTTTGAGTCAGGCCTGTGTGACGTCGTCGTGCCGGCTCTGGCGACACCACAAGGGTCGACCGCCGACGGCCACGACGTTTCCTGCCACGTAATGACGCGGCCCGCGGGCTAGCACTGCAGCACGAGGCTCGCGCCAAATCTGTCATCAGGACGGGTCCACCCACGTCCGTGCGCTACCGGGTCAGTGCCGCACGTTAAGTGAGCGATGGCAACTCGCAGGCAACGCCTCGACGCGCGACCCTCACGATGGACGCGCCGTGCCTCGGCCATCGCGACGATCATCGGTGGCGCCATCGCCGCCCTGACGGTCACCGGCACAGGACTCGCGCCGACACACGCGCAAGATTCCGTCCCGACGTCCAACTCGCCACTCGTCAAGCAGGAGCGCCCCCCTTCAGCTGCTCCGGGCCTGCCCCCTGCGACCCCCGACGTCGAGCGAATCGTGTCAGGCATGTCGCTCGAGGCGAAGGTCGGTCAGGCAATGGTGGTCGCCTTTGCCGGGGACACGCCAACTGCCGACGTCCTCGGGTTGATCGACGACCTTCGCGTTGGCGGCGTGATCCTGTTCCAGGACAACGTCGGGCGCGGATCGCCGGATCGCGTGCGCGGAACGGTCGCGTCACTGCAGGTGCGCGCCCTCACGTCCACCGGTGGCGTCCCCCTCCTTGTCGCGGTGGACCAGGAGGGCGGTCCGGTCGTGCGCGTCGGCGAGGCGGCGACGCTTTTCCCCGGCGCGATGGCACTTGGCGCAACGTCGTCCGAAGCACTTGTCGCGCGCGCGGCGTCATCGGTTGCGCGCGAGTTGCGGGGGCTCGGGATCAACGTCAACCTCGGGCCGGTCGTTGACGTCAACAGCAACCCGGCAAACCCAGTCATCGGCACGCGCAGCTTTGGCGCGGATCCGGCGACGGTTGGGCGCATGGGCGCGGCGGCGATCCGCGCTCAACAGTCTGCGGGTGTCCTGGCCATCGCAAAGCACTGGCCCGGGCACGGCGATGCCTCCGTCGATTCGCATCTTGAGTTGCCACTGCTCGACCATGACCGGCGGCGCCTCGACGCAATCGAGTCGCCTCCCTTCCGGGCGGCGGTCGAGGCAGGTGTCGTGGGCGTGATGACGGCCCACCTCGACGTGCCCGCCCTGACCATCGGTGAGGGGCGCGCGATGCCCGTAAGCCTGTCACCCCGCGCCCTCGGCGAGTTGCGCGCCCTCGTCGGCGACGACCGGCTGATCGTCAGCGACGACCTTGAGATGGGCGCGGTCGTGGGACGCTACGGCACGCCGGGTGCAGCGCTGCGGGCATTTTCTGGTGGGACCGACCTCCTGCTCTTCCGCCGCGACGCCACGAAAGCACGGCAGGCCCACGCGGAGATCGTCGCGGCAGTGCGCCGGGGCGCGATTTCGGATTCGCGCCTCGATGACACCGTGCGGCGGATCCTGCGTGCAAAGTTGGCCGTCGGCCTCATCGGTGAGTCGGTTATCGACGCGCCGGCGGTCGAGCCGGCGGCCGTGGCGGCAGAGGTCGCGCAACGATCGATCACAGTGATCCAGTCCCGCCCCGTCCTGCCCCTCTGGCCGGCTGCGGACGACCGCATCTGCGTCATCCAACCGCGCCTGCAGGACATCGCCGGCCAGGAGATCGTCGTGCCGGTGACTGGTCCGGCGACGCTTGGCGAGGCCTTCAGCGAAGAGCACGGCAACGTGAAGGTGGTCGACATCGGCCTTGCGCCGGCCGCGCCTGAACGTGCCGCCGCCGCCGCGTGCGCCCGGAGCGCCGCCGTTGCGGTTGTGGCCACCTACGAGGCGATGCGCTATCCCCGCCAACGCGAACTCGTCGCCGCCGTCGCCGCCGAGGGAGGCCCAACTATCGTCGTGGCACTGCGTTCCCCGTACGACTACGGCGCCGCGAACGCGTCGGTCGCGGACGCGTTCATTACCGGTTACTCGATGCGGCCCGTTACCCTGCGGGCAATCGTGCGCACGATCTTTGCGATCGGGGACTCCGCCCCAACCGGGCGACTTCCCGTGCCATTGGACGACCTGCACCCGGTTGGCTGGTCGTACCCCTTAACCGGGGCATGGCAGTCGCGGTAGTGCGCCAAGCGTCGCCTACCCCGTGGCAACTCCGGGCGACGTGCTTGACGTACTCGACGGAGCTAGCGGGCGAGGGCGCCGGCCTCCCAATGTGTGGAGGCCCAGCGGCGAACCATCTCCTTCTCGGGACACTTCAAGGCTGCCCAACGAAGGAGGAGTAGGCCGGCCTGTCAGGTCGGGTTCGGTGGAGCTAACTGTCGCGCAGGGCCGTCGGGTCGAGAGGGGTCACGTTGCGGACGACCCATTCGCGCATCGATTCGGTGAGAAGGCGCTCGGCACCCTTCGCCTCACGTTCCTTCTCAAGCCACTTCGGGAAGGTCTCTTCCTTGGCCCGGGACCATTGGGCGTCGTCGAGGGGCTTCGTGGCGTCACGGTCGTCGAGGCGGATGACGTGCCAACCGAACTGCGTCTTCACCGGCGCGCTCATCTCCCCAACCTTCAGGGCGTAGGCTGCCGTCTCAAACTCGGAGACCATCATGCCCTTTCCGAACCACCCGAGGTCGCCACCCTTGTCCTTGTTGCTTCCGTCGGTCGAGACCTCGGCAGCGACGGTGTCGAACGACTCGCCGCCCTTCACGCGCTCGACAACCTTCTTGGCAGCGTCCTCGTCGGCCACCAGGATGTGGCGCGCCTTGACCTGCTCACCCGTCTTGGGGGTCTCGTCGGCGATCGTCTCGCCCAATTTGCGTCGAAGGACGGCAATCTCGGCGTCCTCTCGGATGATCTCGGGGCTACCACCGGCAAACCGGGCGAAATCTGCGATGGCTTGGTCAAGGGTGTTGGGTCGGCGCGCCCTCGCCCTTGAGGTGGCGGTCGGGCGAGGCGTCCGGACGGCAGTTGCGGTCGGCAGGGCAGGGTCGGGTGTTGGTGACGCCGTCGGTGGGGCGGGCGTCAGCGTCGCTGGTACAGGTGTCGCTCCCATCGGGCTGGGGGTGATGCCGGGGGTCGGCGTGCCCGCAGGATCCTGCCAACCGGTGATCGACCGCAACTCGGCCTCAATCTCGTCGGGCGTGGCAATGACATTGCGACGCCTCGCTTCCGCTCGAATGATCGGGCGTTCAATGAACTCGTCGGTCAGGTTGGCACTGAGGGAGTTCAGCTGGCCCTGCAACTGTGATGCACGCTGACGCCACATCTCCTTCATGGAGTACGCCTGTGAAGCCGCAGAGTCGCCGGGCGCTGGCGTCGGCTGGGAAGCTGGGCCTCCCATCGACTCCGCCTGCTGGATCGACGCGATCAGGAGGTTCTGGCGATAACTGAACCATGAACGGTAGGTCTCGACGCTGATCTCGCTCCCGTCGACCTTCAGCATGGCTTGCCGACCGTACAGGAACCGGTCCCACGTGACGGCGCCGGTGGTGACGACGACCGACACCACGACGATGGCACCGAGAACCACAGTGGCGATACGGGCCTCGCGGGTCTCACGCACCGTGGCCGGAGCGGCCTCGGGGTCGGAGGCGAACCATGCCATGAAGCGGGACCAGATTGACGGACGAGGCGCAGATGCCCGTGCAGGTCGCCCCGCCGGACCCGTCCGACCAGCAGAACCACCCGAAGGTGACTTGCCGACGGCCGGGCGGGCCGTCCGACGCGACGCGACGGGCGGGGCAACGTCTGCGACTTCCGGGGACTTCGATTCGTTGGGCGCGTCAGTCATGGCCGTGGTTCGTGATGGTCTACGGGTGCCAACGCGCGCCGGGGGAGATTGGTGCGCCACCAATTGCCGGGGCACCCGGTCGGGGTCCCCCGGCGGGTGCGCTAGGCGCTGCGTTCGGCGTTGCGGAGATGAATGCCGGTGAACGGCAGCAGTGCGAGGAAGCGCGCGCGCTTCAGGGCTGTCGACAGCCGGCGCTGGTGCTTGGCGCAGACCCCCGTCTTGCGGCGGGGCTCGATCTTTGCGCGATCGGAGAGGAAGCGACGCAGGCGCGAGGCGTCCTTGTAATCGATAACGCGCGACTTGTCGACGCAGAACGCACAGACCTTGCGACGCGAACGGAAGTCACGTCCGCCGCGCCCACCACCTTCGCCGCGCCCGCCCTCGCGACGCGGGGGACGGTCACCTCGCGGGCCGGGACCAGTCGAGCCGGACTGGACGGACGGGCCGGGGGCCGATGCGTCGTCGGCGACGAACTCTGGTGCAACGTTCTCTTCGGAATCGGTCACGATGAATGCTCCGGATCAATGGGGCCGGGGGCGCCGAGAGGGCGCAACCCTGCAATCAAAATGGGGTGTCGTCGAGGTCCATATGCCGGTCGTCGTCGGGCCCTTGGGCACCGCTACCGGAGACCGGTCGGAGGTGCGAGCGGTCACGTGTCGACCCACCGTCACGTGGGGGTCCGCCGTCGCGATAGCTGTCACGCCCGCCATCGGGTCGCGGCGGCGGCGCGGAGGATGGGCGCCGCGATTGGCGGTCGTCTCCGGACATGTCTCCAGCGCCCATCCCATCCTCGCCTTGGGGCGCGGTGTCGAGCATCTGCATGTCTTCGGCGACGACTTCAGTCCGGTACATCTTCTTGCCGGTCTCGCGGTCGTCCCACGAACGCGTCTCCAAGCGACCCTCGATGTACACGAGGCGCCCCTTACGCAGGAACCGATTGCACGTCTCAGCGAGGCGCCGCCACGCAACGATGTTGTGCCATTCAGTTACCTCGCGGCGTTCATTCGAGGCTTGGTCGGTCCAGGAGCGTGATGTGGCGATGGAGAAGTTCGCGACTGGTTCGCCGCTGGGAGTGAAACGCATCTCCGGGTCACGCCCGAGTCGGCCGATCAACATCACCTTGTTCATGTTTCCAGCCATCGCAACGCCCTCCCGTCACCAGGCCCTCACGCCGGCAACGACGTTTCCTAGTCCTCGTCGAGGCGGATCACGAGGTGGCGCAACAGGCCATCAGTGATCAGCCACTGGGTCTCGATCTGCTTGATCGCCGGCGCATCGGCGTGGAAGTGGCACACAAGGTAATGGCCGTCACGCTGGTGCTTGATGGGGTAGAACATCCGCCGCCGGCCCCAGGTATCGACGCGCGACACCTCGCCACCGCGGGCGGTGATCTGGCCCAGGACCTTCTCCTGGACGGCTGCCAGTTCCGGCTCCTCAACGTTGGGGTTGAGGATCAGGACAGCTTCATAGGGGCGCCTTGCCAAGGTAGTCGTTCCTTCCCGTGGGATTGCCTCGACGCTCGGTCGTGGCAGGAAGCCCGTCGCGACGATTCCCAACGCATGGGTGCGGCCCCGGCGCACGCCGGGACACTGCGACGGCAGGCCCGCACACAAGGTACGGGCCACCCGAGTATAGCACCGCCCCGCGGCTGAGACGGCACGATTGGCTTCACGGCTAGAACACGTGCAAGTAGCGGTCGATCTCCCATCCGCTCACGCGGATTCGGTACTCGTCCCACTCCTGTCGCTTTGCCTCAACGAAGCGTTCGTACACGTGTGAGCCAAGCGTTTCCTGGATCAGGGTGTCCTTCTCCATCTCGTCGAGCGCCTCACGGAGGCTCGACGGGAGCGTCTGCACTCCGTGGTGCGCCAGCATCCGGGCATCGAACTCGTAGAGGTTCTCCTCGACTGGAGCCGGGGCGACAAGCTTCTCGCGCACGCCCTCCAGTCCGGCGCGCAGCATCACCGCAAACGCCAGGTACGGGTTGCACGACGGGTCCGGGCACCGCAGCTCGATACGAGCACTCTGGGGCTTCCCCGCCGAGATTTTCGGGATCCGGATTAGCGCCGACCGGTTCACGCGCGCCCAACTGATGTACACCGGCGCCTCGTACCCGGGGACCAGTCGCTTGTAGGAGTTGACGAGGGGCGACAGGATGGCCGACATCGACCGGGCGTGCTTGAGGACGCCGGCGGTGAAATGGTGGGCCAGCGGCGAGAGCCCGTACTCGTTGGTCGAATCGGCGAAGAGGTTCCGCCCCGTCGACAGGTCGGCTAGGCTCATGTGGGTGTGCATGCCCGAACCCGCAAGGCCGAAGAACGGCTTCGGCATGAAGGTCGCGTGCAAGCCGAAGCGGCGCGCCACTGCCTTCAGCGCATACCGGAAGGTGACCGCGTTATCGGCGGTTCGCAACGCCTCGTCGTACTGGAAGTCGATCTCGTGCTGTCCTGTCGCCACCTCGTGATGGCTCGTCTCGACCGTAATCCCAAGCGCCTCGAGGGCGTTCACCATCTCCTTGCGGACCTGGCTCGCCAGGTCGGTTGACAGGTCGAAGTAGCCCCCATCATCGTGCGGCGTGAGGCTCACGACCCCCTCGTCCGACATGCGCAACAGGAAGAACTCCAGCTCCGGGCCAGTATTGAAGCGGTAGCCAAGGCGCTCGGCCTCGCGAACCGCGCGACGCAGGACATGGCGTGGGTCGCCGGGGAACGGCTCACCCTCTGGTGTGTAGACGTCGCAGATCACCTTGGCGGTGGTGTCGTCACCGCGCTCCCACGGGATGACCTCGAAGGTCGTCAGGTCCGGGTCGAGGTACATGTCGCTCTCGGCGATCCGCGCGAACCCCTCGATGCTGGACCCGTCGAACCACTTGCCGTGGTCGATGGCGTCACCAAACTGGTGCGCAGGGATGGTGACGCTCTTGACCAGGCCGACGACGTCGGTGAACTGGAGGTTGACGAAGCGGACGCTCTCGTCGGCAACGCGCTTGAGGATCCGTTCGCGCAGGGCGTGGCGATCAGGGTGGGCCTCGGTCATCGATGGGTCCTTTCGTGCCACCTGGCCGGCGGGGCACCATTGCCCGGCGCCGGAGTTACGACGGCGCCAGCAGGCGCCTCGCCTTCAGGGCAACCTGGAGGGCGAGCCGTGTGTCGGGATCCTCCAGGTCGATGCCCCCAACCTCCTCGATCCGGCTGATCCGGTAGAGGAGCGAGTTCCGGTGCAGCTGCAGGCGGATGGCCGCCTGACTGAGGTTGCCGTGACAGGCAAAGAAGGCCTCAAGCGTCGCGACGAGGTTCTGTCCAGAACGCCGGTCGTACTCAACGAGTGTGCCAAGGCTCTGGTCACAGAACTGGCGCAGTTCAGGGGCGTCGCGCAAGGCATAGAGGACGCGGTCGATGCGCAGGTCACCGTACGCCGTCAGGGTGCCAGGACCATTGACGCGTCGACCGATGCGCCACGCCTCCCGTGCCTCGCGGATTGCCTCTGGAAGCGTGCCCAACGGCGTGTGCGGGCGACTGACGCCAGCACCGGTAGCCGTCCCGGCGAGGCGCGTCGCGGCGAGGTCGGCAATCGCCTTCGCGATGGACCTGAGGCTTCGGTCGAGTTCGCTTGGGTCGTGCGCCACGCCACCGATGCCGTGCGTGCCGGCGGCAACTTCGCAGACGACGACCACCTCGGCCTCGCCGGCGCGGCACAGGGCAGGCGACCCACGGTCGCGCACAAGGCGCTGGATCGCCGACGCGACCTCAGCAACGGTGGCAAGGGGCAACTCCGCTTCAATGCCGACGACGACGACCCCGAACGTCCCGCTTGGCGACAACCCCGCCCGCATCGCCGGGCGCGCGACCTGGTCGAGGTCGCTCCCGGCGCGCAGGATGTCGTCCATCAGGTCGCCCTGCACCCGCTGTTCAGCGGCGAGGACGGCGTCTTCCTTGGAAAGCTCGACGGCGCAGACGGCGGCAAGCCGGCTCGCCGCCAGCTGATCGAAGTCGACGAGGGAGTCGAGGGCGCCGCACAGGCTGACGACGCCCCGCAACCGGTCGCCGGTGTAGACGGGGGCCACCACGCGATGGAGGTTCCACCGGGCGGCGCGCATGGTCATTGCCGGGGGCGTCGTCCCGTTGGCCGGCTGGCTCCGCACCCACGCAAGCAGCTGCCCGCGCTCCTCCAGCGAGGTGAGGGTGGCCGCGACAGGGGAAGCGGGGTCCGGCAGGATTGCCACCTCGCGCGCCGGGTCGGCCATTGCGCGAACTCTGAAACGTTCGTCCTCAAAGGCGGCGCCATGACCCGTCAGGCCGGCGGCGCGCGCCAGGATGCCGTCGATACCCCCGCCCTCCACCGACAACCCGGCGAGTTCGCGATACAGGGCGCTCGCCCGTGCCTGCATCTCGCTACGCCGGTCGAGGACCAGCGAGATCACCTCGCGGTCGACCTCCGCCAGTGCCAGGCTCGCCGGCACCTCGACAAGTGGAAGGCCGAGACGGTCGGCGACCGCCGCGTCCTCAGGGGAGGCCGGTGCCGGGATGACAAGGCCGACAGCACCGGCGACCTGCAGGCCCTCAAGGATCCGCGGGACCGTGAGGGCAACGTCGGACTGGCGCAGGCTGTCGAGGGCGCCGCGAGGCGCAAGCACGAGTTCCCCACCGCCGCGCGGTTCAAATGCCGGGGGGCGAGGGCGCAGCGTCGTGGCCCAGTTGACGCGGTTGCCAGACCCGGCAGCGCCACCGACCACGCGCGCACCCGGCATCAGGACGTGGACGACCTCGGCGACAGTGACCTCGCCGCCCCGGCTGGGGTCGCTGGCAGGGCGCTCGGCCGGGTTGACATGGCGAGGGCCGCGCGACGAAGGGGTCCGCATCCGACGCTCAGTCGTGCTCATCGTCGGCCCCATCCGCGACGGCGGCGCCCACACGCGCATCAAGGCCGGGGCGCGTCGCCTGCCACGCCGCAACGCGACGTTCGCGCTGCACCTGCGCGACGCTCTCGTCAGCGACGCGATAGCCACGGAGGAAGGCGTCACGCCACGTCCCGTAGGTGCCGTCGGTGATCGCCTGGCGCATGCGCGACCCGAGGCGCGCCATGTAGCGAAGGTTATGAATCGACGCCAGGCGGTGGCCAAGCAGCTCCTCCGCCTTGAAGAGATGATGGAGGTATGCCGTCGTGAAGTTTCGGCACGTGTAGCAGTCGCAGGTCGGGTCGATCGGGGCATCGACCTCGCGCAAGGCGCCGCGCGACAGGGTGACCCGACCGGCGTCGGTGAGGACGGTGCCGTTGCGCGCAATGCGTGTCGGCAGGACGCAATCAAAGAGGTCGACACCGCCGGCGACGCCGTTGACAAGGTCCTCCGGCGAACCGACGCCCATCAGGTAGCGTGGTCGCCCTTCAGGCAGGCGCGGGGCGACGAGGGAGACGATCCGGTGCGCGTCCGCCTTGGTCTCGCCGACACTCACGCCGCCGATGGCGTACCCGGGGGCGTCGATGCGGCTGATCGCCTCGGCGCTCTCGATTCGGAGGTCGTCGTAGGTGCCGCCTTGCACGATCGGGAAGAGGGCCTGGTCCGGCCGGGCGTGCGCCGTGAGGCACCGGTCAAGCCACCGATGGGTGCGCTCCATCGCCTCGCGCGTCTTCTCGTACGTCGCAGGCAGTTCAACGCAGTGGTCGAACGCCATCGCGATATCCGACCCGAGGCGTTCCTGGATGCGCGTGGCGATCTCCGGGGTCAGCATGCGCGCGCTGCCATCCACGTGGGAACGGAATGCGACGCCCTCCTCGGTGACCTTTCGCAGGTGTGCCAAGCTAAAGACTTGGAAGCCGCCCGAGTCGGTCAGGATTGGGCCGTCCCACCGCATGAAGCGATGGAGGCCCCCGAGACGCTCGATCAACTCCTCGCCGGGTCGCAGGTGGAGGTGGTAGGTGTTCCCGAGGATCACCTGCGCCCCGAGTTCACGCAGGTCGTCCGGGGTCAGCGACTTGACGGTCGCCTGCGTGCCAACCGGCATGAAAGTCGGCGTCAGGATGGTGCCTCGCGGCGTCTCGAAGCGACCGGCCCGCGCGCCGGTAATCGGGTCGGTCGCCTCAAGGGTGAAGCGGAAGGGCGCGGGCATCTGGGGACGGGGCTCCATCGAGGGCGCGGCGGGGTGAAGCAGTGCGCGGGTACCCGACAGGATACGCGGCGGCGGGTTGACCGACCGGCGCGCGGCGTTGGCGACCCGCGTACGTGGTCGTCGCATCCTTAGAATGCGCCGATGCCACGGTTCACCGATGCCACCACGGACGAAGCGCCACCGCCTGGCCCGGGGCATCCGCGGACCCGTCCCCAAGCCCTCTCCGGCTCGTCCAAGACGGGTCAGGAGTGGACGGCGATCGAGTCGTCCGAGGCCGGTCGTGGGGGGAGCAAAGCCGGGCGGCGCGGACGGGCAGCGACGACTGCGACGGTGGCGTTGCCCGGGGCGAAGATTGGCGCGGTGCACGCGGCGGTCCTGGGGTGGTATCGGCGACAGGGGCGCGACCTGCCGTGGCGCCGCACGCGCGACCCGTACGCGATCCTCGTCGCCGAGGCGATGCTGCAGCAGACGCAGGTTGACCGCGTGCGCCCGCAGTGGGAGGCCTTCCTCGCAGCGTTCCCGACGCTTCGTGCCTTGGCCGATGCCCCCCGGGCCGACGTGATCCGCGCGTGGGCGGGCCTTGGGTACAACCGACGGGCGGTGGCGTTGCACGAGATCGCGCAGACGGTGACCGGGTCCGGCGCCGAGACGTTGCCGGCGTCGGTGGAGGCGCTGCGCGCGTTGCCGGGGATTGGGCCGTACACCGCCGGGGCGATTGCGTGCTTCGCGTTCGGCCTACCAGAACCGGTGCTTGACACGAACGTCCGGCGTGTACTTGACCGGATCTATGCAATCGAGGCGTCTCCGGGCGTCCCAGCCGACCGCCACGGGTGGGCGATGGCGCGTGCGGCGCTGCCTCCTGATGCCGACGTCTACGGCTGGAACCAGGCGCTGATGGACCTCGGCGCGACGATCTGCGTCGCCCGAGCGCCACGGTGCGGCGCGTGCCCCGTTCGCGAGTCGTGTGCGGCGGTCGCGAACGTGGAGGTGTCGCCGACGATGTATGGCCTCGCACCGCTTCCAGGGTTGGAGGGGTTGGCACGCGTCGCCGAATCGCGCCCGGCTTATCGCCCGGCCCCGCCGCGCCGGGTGGCCGAACGCTTCGAGGGGTCGCGCCGATGGTTCCGTGGTCGCGCGGTGGCAG
>CAILQO010000046.1 GCA_903836285.1 uncultured Chloroflexota bacterium | reverse complement strand
GCTTACGCCACCAGTAGTCGTAATAGTTGCCGCCGAAGCCCCAAAGCTCGAGCGACTCGTTGGCCGCGGCCATCGAGTTGATCTTCGGGATGTACTGGTCCTGAGGAACGACGATCCGCTCGACCTTGACCTTCGGGAGCTTCTCCTTGAGCATCGGCTCAAAGACCTTTTCCTGACCGCCGTTCTCCTCCTTGCCGGAGCGGACAAGCCAGTTCACGGTACCCGCGGCCCCGCCGGCAGTACCGCCTGCGCCCGCGGCTGGGGCTGGGGCGCCGCCACCGCCAACCTCGCTCCCGCACGCCGCGAGGACCCCGCCCGCGATGGCGGCACCCGCGCCGAACATGATGTGACGCCGAGACGTCTGGGACATTCGTGTTCTCCTGCATGTGGCCGTGCTGCGACCGGAACGACGCCTGCCAATCTGGCATCGCCACGACGATCGCATGGGACGTCTGCCCGCCGAGGGCGTCTGGCCTGGCTAGGCCGGTTGTGCGCCGCGTTGACCCTCCTTACATACGCATGGTCTGGAGCGTGCCACTATGAGCATCGCGTGCACGCCGCCTAACCCTTCACCCCGGTCACCACGATGCCCTGGATGAAGTACCGCTGCAGCGTGAAGAAGAGGATGACGAGGGGGATGATGTTGACTAGCGAGGCGGCCATGAGGAGATGGAAGGGGGTACCGCCATACACCGCCTGGAACGACGACAGTGACAACGCCGCGGTGCGCAGGCTGGGACTGTTGATGTAGATCAGCGGACGGAAGAAGTCGTTCCAGTTGAACGTGAATGCGCCGATCAGTACCACCGCGAGGGCAGGACGAATCTGGGGAAGCAGCACGTCCCACAGGATGCGCATCGGGCCGGCGCCGTCAATCTGCGCACTCTGGTCCATCTCAATGGGGATGGTGGTGAAGAACTGGCGCAGCAGGAAGATGTTGTATGCGCTGCCGAACCACGCTGGCAGGATCAGGGGCCAGAACGTGTTCGACATGCCCAACCTCGAGAAGCCGAGGTACTCGGGAACGAGACGCACGATCTGCGGAACCATCAGCGTTGAAAGGACCAGGCCGAACAGGAGGTCCTTGCCCGGCGACCTGAAGCGCGCGAACCCGTATGCCACGAGGACAGCCGAGACGACATCACCGGCCATCGAAAGGATCGCGACGATCATCGTGTTGGTGTAGGCGGTCTGCCACTTCATGAAGCGCAGCGCCTCCGGGAAGTTCTCCCACTGGGGCACGTACTGGATGCCCGGGAGCCACTTCATCGGAAGCAGGAATGCGCCACCCTGCGTCTTGAGCGAGGTGACGATCATGAAGTAGACCGGGAAGAGCAGCAGTAACGACCCGAGCGTCACGAGCAGCGTGAGCGACCCGATCCAGACGGCGTCCTGGACGGTCCGCCGCTGAAAGAAGGGCTGTGCTGCGACAGCGTCGCGCGTGGCCGCACCCCGGCCACCCTCGTTGGCCGACACCGCTACGGTCATGGCAACCCCCTCAGGATGCGCATCGGTGCCAGCCCGCTACCGCACCACTGCTTCATAGAACACCCAGTGGCGCTGCAAGCGGAACGCCAGTGCCGTGAAGCCGAGCATGATGACGAACAGCACCCACGCCAGTGCATCCGCGTACCCCATGTTCGAGATGTACGTGAATGCGTTCTGGTAGATCATGAACACCATGAAGTAGGTGGCGTAGTTTGGCCCGCCCTGCGTGATCACAAACGCATTCGTGAACACTTGGAACGACGCGATGATCGCGAGGATGCCGTTGAAGAAGATCACCGGGGAGATGCTTGGCAAGGTGATGTGCCAGATCTGCCGGAACTTGCTGGCCCCATCAAGCTGCGCCGACTCGTACAGCTGCGTCGGCACCCCCTGAATCGAGGCGAGATAGATCAGCATCGGCCCGCCAAACTGCCACAGGCTCATGATCACGAAGGTCGGCACAGCCCAAGACGGATCGCTCAACCACTTCGGAAGAACCGCGGACGGAACACCCAGGTCATACAGCAGGCCGTTGACCAAGCCAAACTGCGGTTGGAATATCCAGTTCCACATCAGGGCAACGGGAACGCCGGTCACGATGCTCGGCAGGTAGTAGATGGTGCGCCACGCGGACATGCCAGGCAGCTTCTCGTTCAGGATCAGCGCAAGGAAGGTGGCGAACCCAACGCTGAGCGGCACCGAAAGAACCGTGTAGTAGGTGGTGACCTGCAGCGACTTCCAGAACAGCCGGTCCCGGAACATCACGTCATAGTTCAGCAAGCCCACCCACGTGGGCGGCCAGTTCACCGGGTCATTGTGAGTCAGGCTCAGGTATGCGGAGGCAATCGTTGGGCCACCGGTAAACAGGACAAAGCCGGCAAGCCACGGGGAGATAAGCACGTAGAACCACAGGGCTTCCTTGCGTGCGAGCGCGCCGGAACCTGATTTCACGCGCACGCCATCGCGTGGCACGACCATCGTGGCCATGGACCCCCCAGTACCTGTCGATCGCGACCGATTGGGATGCTGCCAGCGGTTCCCCCCGGAACTTCACTCGGGCGCGTTACGCGAGAATGTAACCGGTCTGGAACACGGAGTCAACGCACCGGCCGATTCGCATGCCTGAGGGCCCGCCCGGGCGAGCGACGCAGGCGGTCGCCGATCCGTGCTCGGCAACGCACGTGCCGGCTCCGTCCTCCCGTCCCAAATGGGAAGGAAGAAGGAGGAGGGCAGAACGAGTGGGGGTTCCCACCGTCACTCGGCCGGGCGCCGACTTGAGATGCGGCGCAGTCAGACGACGCGCCCCGCCTGGACGCCGGCTTGCAGCGTGCATCGCTCCCTCGCGCCCCGTCTGTCCTGAAAAGGAGGCGCAACCACGACCACCACCCAGCCTGGAACCACCATCGTCTATCAGCCAGTTGCACCGCGGCCAATCGTCATGAGCCTCGACGGGAGCGACCTCGCAGTCCGCGCCATCGGTACCGGTATCAAGATCGCCCGCCGACGCTTGG
>CAILQO010000045.1 GCA_903836285.1 uncultured Chloroflexota bacterium | reverse complement strand
GTTGGCCGCCGACCGGTGGGCCGACCTGACCAACAAGCACGAGATGTACTGTGCGGGCCACCTGATCCAGGCCGCCGTCGCGCATCACCGGGCGACCGGGCGCACGACGCTTCTCGACGTGGCCACGCGACTCGCCGATCACCTCTGCACCACGTTCGGTCCGGCGGCACGGCGGGGTACCGACGGCCACGAGGAGATTGAGCTGGCGATGGTCGAGCTCTACCGGGAGACCGGCGACCGTCGCTACCTTGCCGCCGCGACCTTCTTCCTCGAGATGCGCGGACAGGTGCCGCCGGTCATCGGCGGGTCGCCGTACCACCAGGACCACCTGCCCGTTCGCGAACAGGCCGAGGCAGTCGGGCACGCCGTGCGCCTGACCTACCTCGGGTGCGGCCTCGCCGACGCGGCGATGGAGACCGGCGACGAGGGGTTTGCCCGGGCGACTGGTGCCCTGTGGGAGAGTGCCCACCACCGGAAGGCGTACGTCACCGGGGGTCTTGGATCACGGTGGGAGGGCGAGGCATTCGGTGCCGACTACGAGCTCCCGAACGCGACGGCCTACGCCGAGACGTGCGCCGCCATCGGCAGCCTGATGTGGAGCTGGCGCCGGTTGCTTGCCACCGGCGAGGCCCAGTTCGCCGACCAGATGGAACTGGCGCTGTACAACGGCATTCTGGCGGGCCTGTCCCTCGACGGCCAGACCTACTTCTACCAAAACCCCCTTTCGAACCGCGGCGACCATCGGCGCCAACCGTTCTTTGGCACGGCATGCTGCCCGCCAAACGTTGCGCGCCTTGTGATGGGTCTGCCCAGCATCGTCGCGTCGGTAGCACCGGGTGAGGCGTGGGTTCATTTGTATGCCGATGCGACCCTCGACCTCGCAGTCCCGAACGCCGGGCGGCTTCACCTCCGCCTGACGACGAGGTACCCATGGGACGGGCACATCGCAATCGACGTCCTCGACGCGCCGGACGCGCCCGTCGCACTGCGCCTGCGCATCCCGTCGTGGGCCCAAGGTGCTTGGGTCGACGCGCCGCACGCCCGAGGAGTGGCGGCCGACGCCGGGACGTACGCCCGTGTCGGGGCGACGTGGCGCGCGGGCGACCGCGTCGACCTCCACCTACCGATGGCGCCCCGACTGGTCGTGTCGCACCCACAGGTTGCGACGAATGCCGGGCACGTCGCCGTGACCCGCGGGCCGATCGTGTACTGCCTTGAGGCCGTCGACCATCCCGGCATTGACGTCTCGGCGATCGCGATTGACGTGCACGGCCCGTGGGAGGCACACGTAGCCGCCGGCTTGCCCACCGATCTCGTGGCGTTGCGCGGGCACGGGCAGGTTGGTGCGGACAACGTGGTCGGGTCGGGCGCCCCGCTCTACCGTGCGTTCCACGACCACGCGCCTCACGCAGGCACGACGGTCGTGACGGCGGTGCCGTACTTCGCGTGGGCGAACCGCACTGCGGGGGCAATGGCGACGTGGGTGCCGATTGCGACCGTGCGGTGACCCTCTCCGGGGTACCATGTGCAGGCGTCGGCGTGCCGTTGCTACCCTTGCAGACGCGGATTCCCGGGCGGGGTGTCGCCTGATGGGGCGATGCCCAGACACCCACTCCATAGTTCTTGAGATACCTGACGCGTCGGTACCGGTTGCGACCACCTGAGGTCGCGCGACGCGAAACGTCGAGGGCGCGGGTGCGCCGGGGAGGCTAGGACGTGCGAGATTTCGCCACCGCCGCGCACGTTGGGGCGCACTCACTGGGGCGTTTCGCGCGGGCGTTCCGCCGCACCTTATCGGTTTTCCGGTCGCGGCAGGCGATTGCGGTGGTGGTTGCGTTGGCGTTCGTGCTTGGAGCGGTCGCGGACGGTTCCGGCGTTCGTGCCGCTCCACCGGCCGGCCCGCTCTCCTCACTTGAAGTCACAGACCTTACCGTGGGCGGCAACAATGTCTACGCGGCGACGTCTGATGGCGTTTTCCGCACCCTGTCGGACGGCACGGTGACGACGTGGACACCGCTATCACTCGGGCTACCCGCGGGATCCGTCGCTGCAATCGCGTTTGAACCGACGTCTCAACGGGTCTTCGCGGCGGCGCCTGGTGGGCTCTATGTGCTCAACCCCGGCTCCACAAGCTGGCAGTCGACCGCGATTGCGGTGCCTCCGTCGGGATCCTTCTCCTCGCTCACGTTTTACGGGCCTCGGCTCGCGTACCTTGGCACTACCACGGGGGCCGTGCTGAAAGTTGACGTGACGACTTCGACGTCGGTGGTCATCTCTGGCACGGGTCGCGGGACGAAGGTCGGTGCCCTCGTTCGCGTCGGGGACCTGCTGATCGTTGGAGACCAGAACAGCGTCTGGGAATGCAACGTTGCCGCTGATACCTGTGTCGTTCCAACCGCACCGCAGCTCGGGCTCGCCGGCCCAGCCAACCGTCTCGCAACGATCCAAGGCACGGTATTCGTCGCGACGACCGCAGGTATTAGCTACCGACAGCCGACATGGGCGTCGATTCCAATCTCCAATGCCCCTGGCGCGCCCGTGACGGCACTGCAGGTGTCCGGCAACGTGGTGACTGTGGCTGTTTCGGTGAATGGCCGGACCACACTCAAGCGCTCGAACTGGGACGCATCACTTGGTCAATTCTCCGCATGGGTAGCGTTTGGCAGTGCGGATTCCCTTCCGGAGACGCGCAGCCTTGCCTCAGCGGGCCAATCATCGATCTGGGCCGGTACGACTTCTGGCCCCTACCTGCATGCGGGCACGACCGTCGCGGAGGTGTCGGACGTCGGAGTGGTCGCGACCTTGACGACCACTGTCACGCCGACAACCGGTCCCACGAGTACACCGGCACCGACCGGCACAGCGTTACCGACTGAGACGAAGACCTCGACGCCGACCGCGACCGTCACGGCGACCACCACCCCGTCGCCGACCGCCACCAGTGCCGTCCCGACACGCGTCCCCGCCGCCGCTGCCCCGCTCCTCAAGACGCGCGTGCCAACCGGTGGCGGCGTCGCCATTGCCAGCGATGGGCTTGCGAGCGTCGCCATCCCTGCCGCCGCCCTTTCTGGCGAGGTTGAGGTCTCGATGGTGCCCCTCGTGCGGCCCGACCCGGCAGGCGTGATCCGCTATCGCAGCCAGCTGTTCTTCGGGCAAGCCGTCGTTGACCTGTCCGACACCCGCTCGGTCGCTGGTGCACCAATTGGGCAGCATCCGGAGGAGGCAACCTATCTCGCCGTCGCCGGGTCGCCGTATGACGTGCGCCTTGTCGACGTGGCCACTGGGCGCGAGTTGCGCGCGGTGCCCCCTTCGGTCGACCTTGGCATCGTCTACCGCCTTGAGGACCTGCCGCGTGGGACGACGGAGTTTGGCCTCTTCCTCGGCCGTTGGGACGAGTTGGCTCGGGTATGGGTTCCGCTGCCGACCCGCCAGGATCCTGACCACCGCCTCCTCCACGCGCCGCTCACGTCGCCTTCAATCGTGAGCGTCTTGGTCCAGGCGCCGGTGATGGTTCCAACCACCGACGGCAATCGCTACGTCGGCCTGACGAGCCAGTTTGTTGCCCCGTCGATGGTCGATGCCGTTGCCGGTGCCGGGGGCCTTCCACGTACCGGACTCCCAATCGCCCCGCAAGATGCGACCGGCGCGCAGCTCTTCCAGAACGCGCGCCTTGAAGTCGACGCCACGACCGGTGTCGCCCGCTTCGGCAACCTCGGGTCAGACTTCGTGACTGCCTCCGGACTGACATTCCCGGAGACGCCCGATGCCGGCATGATCCAAGGCATGCGCTACTTCCCGGACACGAGCCGGTACGTCTCGGATGCGATCATCGCGTACTACGACGCTATCAACGGTGCGGTCTCGCTTGGTCTCCCGATCAGCCCGGAGACGCCAGAGGGGAGTGTCTTCGCCCAGTACTTCGAGCGGGGCAAGGTCACCATCGACCCAGCTAGCCTCGTCGTTTCGGTTGCCCCTCTCGGCGAGGAGATGCTCAAGCTCCAGACACCTGTCGCTCCGGTCGCGGCGGAGGGCGAGGCGGCCCCCTAACCTCCGCCTCGCGTCGCGACCAAACTGACCGGTGGTCGGGGCTTCGGCCTCGCACCGCCGGTCTTTGTTTGTGGCGCAGCGTCGGCCGGGCTCTCGATTCTCGCGTCAGAAGGCCCACGCGCCGTCGATTGGCACCCACACGCGATAGGTGCGCCCCGCCACCAACGGCGACCCACCCCACGCGCGAAGGGTCGCGCCGCCGAGCGTGAACGCGTGCTCCCACCGCTCGCCCAGATAGAGGCTTGTGCGCACGACGAGGTCGAGGACCGTCCCACCCGGGGGAGGAGTGGCGTCGCCATCCAGCACGCGCACGCATTCGACGCGGATCACCACTGTCGCGTCATTCCCGAGCGACGCTTCCGCGCGACGCGACGCCACGAACGCCGTGCCTCCTGCCGAGACCTGCGCCTGCGCCGCGGAACGGTCGCCTGCCACCGAAACGGGGATTGTCGACGCACTGCCGAGAAAGGTCGCGCCGTACAAGGTCCGGGGTGCCCCGTAAAGCTCCGTTGGCGTCCCCGCCTGTTCGACGCGCCCGCCGTGCAACAGGACGACGCGGTCGGCGATGGCGAGCGCCTCGACTTGATCGTGCGTGACGAAGACCGCACTGAGGCCAAGCGTGCTGATCGTCTCGCGCAACCACGAACGCGCTGACTCTCTCAGGTTCGCATCGAGGTTTGAGAGCGGTTCGTCAAGCAGGATGACCGGCGGTTCGTAGACGAGTGCACGGGCGAGGGCGACGCGCTGTTGCTGCCCGCCCGACAGTTCGTGCGGGTAGCGCCCACCGAGTCCTGTGAGGCCCAACCGGTCGAGCGTCCGGTCGACATGTGCCTCCCGTTCGACTTCGGGAATCCGGCGCAGCCGCAGCCCGTAGCCGACGTTCGCCGCGACCGTCATGTGTGGCCACAGGGCGTAAGACTGGAAGACGAAGCCGAGGTTCCGGCCTTCGGCCGGCACATCGATTCCCTCGGAGTTGTCGAACACGGTTGCGGTACCGAGCACGACGCGCCCGGCGTCCGGTCGTTCCAGGCCCCCAGCCACGCGCAACAGCGTCGTCTTGCCGCTTCCCGAGGCGCCGAGGAGCGCCACCACTTCGCCGGCGCGCACCTCGATCGACACGTCGTCAAGGACTGGCGTCTTGCCGAAGCGCTTGCGGATGTTCGTGGCAGCGAGGACCACCGGCGAATCAGGCATGGAGTCGTACCCCCAGGCGCAGGGCCAGCGACAGGCCGACGCCAACGATCACCACATTCACAACCGATAGGGCGGCGATGAGGTCGAGACCGCCTGCGCCCCATAGCGACACGATCAGGGAGCCGATGACTTCCGTGCCTGGACCCATCAGGTAGACGCCGGTCGAGTACTCGCGCACGAACATCATCAGGACCAGCAGCCAGCTGCCGACGATCCCGGCGCGGGCGAGGGGCACGGTGATCTCGCGGGTCACGCGAGCCGCGGACGCCCCGGTGGTGCGCGCCGACTCCTCAAGCTCTGCCCCGACTTGCAGCAGCGCCGTCGAGATCAGGCGCAGGCCGTACGCAAGCCAGACGGAGGTGTAGGCCAGCCATAACGCGCCGAGCGAGTTCCGGAACGGGCGCAGGAACGGCACGAACAGGATCACCCAGAGGAACGCGAGGCCGCCGATCAGGCCGGGGACGGCGCGGGGAAGCAACACCAAGAAGTCGATGGCGGCGGCCCCTCGTCCAGTCCAACGGTGTTGCGCGAGGCCGATGGCCAGGTAGAGCGCGACACTGGCCGCCCCGCCGATGGTGGCGATCGCAATCGTGTCGATCACCCCGCGCACGAGGTTTGGGTACGTGGCGAGGGCGCGGAAGTGGTCAAGGGTCAGAACGGCGCCCAAGTCCACACCGATACCCCAGTTCCGGACGACGGACCGCAGCACGATCCCGCCGAGGGGCAAGGCGACCGTCACGGCGAACCACGCGACCACCCCCGCGAACGCACCCCACCGCCACGCGCCTAGGCGCAACCGGCGCGGGGCGAGGCCTCGTCCGCGGATCGTCGCGTAGCGCGCCGCCTGCCCGAGCAGGTGCCGTTGCGCAAGGACGAGCGGGAACGTGACGGCGACGATCGAGATTGCGACGACCGCCATCATCTGGTACGACGGGACCCCGAGCAACGTCGTCAGCTTGAATAGGTAGGTCGTCATGACGAGCAGGCCGGCCGAGTCGCCGAGGACGAGCGGCAGGCCAAAAAGCTCGAAGCCAAGCAGGAAGGTGAGGGCGGCGGCGTACAGGATCGCCGGTCGGGCGAGCGGCAGGCTTACCTCAATGGCGACGCGCCACGGTGGGGCACCGGCCGTGCGGGCGGCCTCCTCAAGTTCGGGGTTGATGGAACGCAGGGCGGTCGCCACGTACAGGCACGAATGCGGTACGTGGGTCAGGGCGGCGATCGCCACCAGGGCCGGCAGGCCGTAGAGATCCCACGGGACCGTGCCGATCCACGACTTCACGGCGAGCGAGATGAACCCGACCGGGCCGATCGCCACGACGTAGCCGAAAGCAACCACGATCGGCGAGAGGAAGATCGGCACGAGCGCAAGAGGTTCGATCCATTGGGAGCCGGGCAGGTCCGTGCGTACGAGCAGGAAGGCAAGGGTCGCACCCAACGGGACGGCGATGCCCGCCATGCCGGTTGCGACGACGAGCGACGTCCCGAAGGCGCGCCAGAACTGGGCACCACCGATGACGTACCGGTATGCCCCCAGATCGAGGCGCGACGATTCGAGGAAGAACGGCCCGTTGAGCAGGCTCTGGTAGGCGACGAGCAGAAGCGGGCCAAGAACGATGGTCGCGAGGACCGCGACCGTCGCTTGGCGCCATGCGTCGCGCGGGATCGTCGGGGTGGACCGGGCCATCGAGCGGCGGTGTCCCGACCCGACTCGTTCCCTCTCCCCTTACCGGCCGAGCGCCTTCTGCCACTTGCCGACGAAGTCGAGCCGCTTCGTTTGATCGAGGGCATCGAGTACCTGTGCCGACACCGGGATCGGCTTCAGCTTGTCGCCAACCTGCTTCTGCAGGGCCGCCGCCGTCGCCTCGCCTTCAGCGTCGGTGCGCGCGGGATACAGCATCGACTTGCTCGCGAGGATGTCCTGCCCCCGCTTCGAGAGCAGGTGGTCGAGGAAGAGCTTGGCGCCGTTCTGGCGCTTGGACTTCTTGGCGATGAAGGCGACCCGGGAGAAGCCGAGGGTGAAATCGGTCGGGAAGACCATGCCGTACGTTGCGGCGTCAGCCTTGATTTTGGGAAGGACATACGAGCCGATGATGTTGTAGCCGAACGCATGTTCGCCGGTCCCGATCTTTTCGATCATGGTCCCGGTACTCGTGTAGAGCTTGGCGTCGGCCTTGCCCATCGCCGCCGCAAGGTCCCAGAAGGCGGGGAAGTTGGCCACGTCGCGGCTCATCGCGAGGTAGCCGGTGCCGCTCTTCTCCGGGTCGTACGTGGTGACCTTGCCCTTGAGCGCGTCGGCTTTCTCAGTCAGGAACTTCACGAGGCTGGCATGGTCCTTCGGTACATCAGCGTCGGCGATGGCCTTCTTGTTGTAGACGAAGGCAAACGGTTCGAGCGTGGTTCCCCACGCCGTCTTGCCGGGTTCCTGGTAGCGTGCCCACTGGGGCAGCTTGTCCTGCTCCGGGCTCTGGTAGGAGCCGGCCATGCCGTCCTGGACCATCTTCATCTGCTGGTCCATCGCCGAGGACCACACCACATCGGCGCTATCGGTGCCGGAAGCGAACTCGGCGGTGAACTTGTTGAACAAGTCGGTGCTGTTCAGGTCCTGGTAGTCGAGAGTGATGCCCGGGAACCGCGCATTGAAGTCGTCGACGAGCGGCTTCGCGCTCGCGCTATCCGTCGTTGAATACACGACGACCTTGCCGTCGGACTTGGCCGCCTCGTAGAGCTCCTTCTCGTTCGGCTTCATCTCGAGCGGGGCACCGGTGAAGGCGGCGACCGTCGGGGTGCCCTTCCCCGTGGCCGAGTTCACTTCCTTCGCGTCGGCGGGCTTTGCACCCCCGCCTGCCGGTGCCTTGGCCGGCGCCGCGTCCTCGCCGCACGCGACCGCGGTCAGGACCACGCCGCTGATCGCCCCGTGAAGGAACAGTTGCCGCCGCTTCATGGCCATTGTTGCTTGCCCCCATGCACGCGCCCGCGCCCCCGGCGCGACAGCGAGGATTCTCCACAAGTCTCTGTTCCCTATTCTATCGACGGCACGATCGCGCGCCGCGAGGTGACTGCCAAACGCCGGAGATGCGGCACACGTGATCGCACGGAATGGATGGAACCAATGGCTGACGGTGCGGTCTCGGCGAACGAGGTTCCCCTTGATCCCGGTGGTCTGCCGGACCCCGGTCGCCCACGCTACTGCGCGCGATGCGGGGACTCGATGGCAGACGTCGTGCACGGCCATGACCGCCCTCGCCCACGATGCACCACGTGTGGCTGGACGTACTACGCCCGCAACTCGCTCGGCGCCGCCGTCCTCATCGAACGTGACGGGCGAGCATTGCTCGTTCGGCGAGCGCACCCGCCGTACCTTGGCGGCTGGATGCTTCCGGCCGGCTTCGTCGAGTACGGCGAGGCGGCGGCCGACACCGCCGTCCGTGAGGCCGCGGAGGAGTGTCGCGTGCGGGTCACCGTGTCGGGAACGCCAGGGGTCCACTTTGGCACTGACGACCCGCGTAACCCCGGCTACCTGCTTGTTTTCCGCGCAACGCTTGTCGATGCCGTCGCGGAGCCGGTCGCGGGCGATGACGCCGCCGAGTGCCGGTGGTTCGGCCGGGACGACCTGCCTCGGAACATCGCATTCATGGCGCATCGCGCGGCGGTCACGGCGTGGCGCGAGCGCGGCTTGCCAACCGGCGAGGAATAGCGACAGGGAAGGTCACGGTAACCGATCATCGCGATCACGGTCATCCGCCACGGTCATCCGCCACGCCGCTACCGGTGGTGCACCGGTTCTAGCTGCCGTCGGCAGGTTCGGTGCCTTCGCTGCCCGGAGCGTCGCCCTCGTCACCGTGGCGGAACTCATCGAGGATGACGGCAATGGCCGCCGCAACTGGGACCGACAGGATCGCGCCCGTGATCCCCATCAGTTGCGAGCCGGCGAGGAGCGCGAGCATGATCGCGAGCGGGTGGATCTCCACTGCCCGCTCCATCACCTTCGGCACGATCAAGTGGTTCTCAAGTTGCTGCACGACCACGTACAGCGCGAGAACGAGGAGCCCCGTGGTCGGCGACTGGGTCAGGCCGACAAGGACGGCAGGCACGGCGCTCAGGATTGGGCCAACCATCGGGATGGCTTCACCGATGGCGGCCACCAGTGCAAGCAGCACCGCGTAGGGCACCCCGAGCGCGAGCAACCCGATGAGCACAATGACCCCGATGATGGCGCTCAGCAGGATCTGCCCACGGAGCCATCCACCCAGCCGCGTGCCAACGTGGCCCGCGAGTCGTGATGCCCGCGGACGTTGCGCTGGAGGCACGAACCCGAGCAGCCACGAGCGGATCCGCCCGGCGTCGGCCGTCAGGTACAGCGCGAGGATCAGCACGAAGACGCTGTCGAGGGCCGTCGTGAGGAAGCTGACCGCAAACTGGACGACCTTCAGCGCCTGGCCAACAAGGTTCGCGACCTGTTGGAGGAGCTGGTCAACGACTTGCCCCAAGCCCTGCGCGATGTCGATGCCGGCAAGGAAGGGCACCCCCTCGAGCGCCACCATCGTCGAGGTGACCCACTGGCGCCCGATGGCGGGCAACCGCGGCACGAGGTCACGAACGTCACGCGCTGCAGGTGGCACCACGATCGCGATGACGAGGGACAGGACCCCGAGCATGGCCGCATAGATGGTGAGGACCGCGATTGCGCGGGGTGGGCGCCATCCCGTTCCCTTGCTGCCCGCACCGGACGCGGCGACCCGGTCGACAAGCGGGGTCATCCCCGCGGCGACGATGGTCGCTAGGAGCACTTGGACGATCAGCGATTGCAGGGCGGATGCGAGCCAACCTACGGCACCGATCACGACGACGAGGGCGACGGTGCGCCACGACGCGCCCCAGATTGCGCCAAGCAGCTCGTCCTGGCGGTTGGTCATCGTGTCGGGCGGCCTGCCAATCCCAATAAGGGGTGACACCACTGGTGCCGCCCCTCATCAAGGCGTTAGTGCGTGCGGTGCGCTGTTCCGGCGTCGGCCGGTTCCGGTTGGGCGCCGATCAACCGGTCACGGAGTGCCGACGCCTCGGCTGCGTCGATGACCCCGAGCGAAAGCAAGTTGTCGACATTTGACGTGGCCATCGTGTCGGAGGATCCCACGGTGCCATTGGATGGATTAAAGTAAAACACATCCGGTTCCACGACGGGCTTCTCGGTCTCGGTCCCAAAGACCGGACCCATGAGCGCCTTGGTGATCACGGAGGTGAGGACCCCGAACAGCAGCAACCCCACGAGCGAGGTCACCCCACCGATGATCCGACCCAGCATGGTCGCGGGGATCATGTCGCCATAGCCGACGTTGCAGAGGGTCACGATCGCCCACCACATTGAGATTGCAATGTTGGTGAACGGCGTGCCGGAATTCTCGATGTCAGGGTCGAACTCCACGTTCCAGATGAGCGTCGCCGAGGTGAGCAACGCAATGAAGAGCGCGATAAGGTAAATCTGGAAGTCCATCCAGAACGGGGATGCGGGCGACTCGAGCGTGGCCTTGAGGCGCGCGTCGGCGTCCTTGCTGAGCTTGAGCGTCCGGAGGACGCGCAGGACGCGCATCGTCCGCAGCGCCTTCAGCATCAGGCCGCCGCTCAGGCTGATTGGCAGGCCGACGACGTGGAGCGCGTGGGTCGCGTAGAAGATGTACGTCGGCAGGATCGAGAGGAGGTCGATGATCCCCCACACGCCGAGGACATGGTCACGCTTGCGCGGCGCCATGCGCCAGTTCGCGTAGTACTCGAACGTGAACGCGATGACGATGATCGTCTCAATCACCTCAAACAACAAGTGATACGTATGGAAGATGTCCTCGACGGATTCGAGGACAAGCATGACCGCCGAGGTGAACACCATACCGGCGAGGACCCGGTGCATGATCACTGCCAGCTTGCTGTGATGGTCCTGGAACGCCTTGTGGATGAAGCGGTCGAGCCACCCCGACTCGGGTGTGATCACCAAGCCTGAGCGGTCGCTGTCGGCGCCCGTGGTGGCCATGACGAAGCGTTCGGCCACGTGTTCGGTGGAGGCAAGGACCTCTTCGGTCTTGACCTCGGCGTTGAGGAGCGATCGCTCGAGGACGCCGAGTTCGCCTGCCGCCAGGTCGCCATCCGGCCGGGCGTCCTCGGGATCGAGCACCTCGCCACGGGCGCGCGCCACCACTTCGACCGGCGTGAGGTTCGGCGGAAGCGAGCCGCCGACGACAACGATGGCCGGCCGGACGGCGTCGAGTGCTTCCTTCTCGCCGAAGAGCGAGGTGACGAGCGTCCGGCCGACGATACTGGTGGTAAGTGCGAAGATGGCCATGCCGGCGATCATCGTGACGCCAGCGACCAGGCGACCGGCCACGGTGACCGGGAACATGTCGCCGTAGCCGGTGAGGCTGAGGGTCATGACCGACCACCACCACGCCATCGGCACATGCACGAACATGTAGCGCGGGTTGGAGAGCCCTTCTGCATCGCGTTCAAGGTAAGTCTCGACGATCGGTTCACGTGCCCACTCCGGAAGCACGCCGTTCCGCGCCTTGATCGCCTTGATCTCGTCAAGTGCTTCCTGGACGAGGATTGGTCCACCAACGCGCATGCCGTCGGTCTCGTGGATTAGGGCGCCGCTCATCGAGATGACCGTGACCAACGCGACCGCGACGATCTGGATATCGACGGAGAAGGTGTTCCGGCGGCTCGACGCCCGTGCGAACGAGACCTCCGCCCGCTCAGCGGCGATACGAAGCAGCTTGAGGATTCGCAGCGTCCGAAGGACGCGCAGGATTCGCAACTGGCGCAGGAACAGCAAGTCGCCGCCCGCGCCAAGGATGATCGCGAGGTATGCCGGGAGGATTGCGAGCAGGTCGATCAACCCCCACCACGAGAGGATGTACTTTCGGCGGTCCGGCGCCACCCAGACGTTAGCGGCATATTCAATGGAAAAGAGTGCGAGAAGAATGGCATCGAGCGTCTGGAAGAAGTCTGCGTAATCCTCATGGAGGGGGTGGATTGACTCGATGGCCATCGTGAGCGGGCCGACGATGACGCCCGTGAGGATGATCCAGAGGGCAAAACGGTACGGGGCCGTGTTCGTCCGCAGGAGGGCATCCTCGACGAGGCCCTTGAGGCCCGGGGAGCGAGCGGCGGTCTCTTGCATGGTCAGATTGTGGCGGTTTGACGTCGGTCCGCGCACCCTTGCGCGCAGGATACTCGCCCGTCCCCGTGTGGCGGCGATGTGATCCTCGGCGGATGCATGAGCGCGCCGCTGGGCGGTGCACCGGTTAGGGCGGCCCCGACGGCCCGACGTCCCTCGCCTCGATCCACGCGTAGCCTCCCGTCCGGGAGTCAAGCACGTGCAGGTGTCCATTCTCCGGACCACCGACGACCACGAACGTGACGAACGCCGCCCCAACCGGGCCGAAGTCTGCTGCGTCGTCGTACGCGCTTGAGAACAACCGCGCGCCTGCGCTGAAGTTCTGGACGTAGTCCGGACGACCGCGTGCCGGCGGGACTGGCGCGGATTCGACCAGTGCCGGTGCGAGCGGTTCGGTCATCGCGGTCTCCGCGGATGATGCCTCCTCGGGTTGCGGTGGCCCCGACGGGCCAACGCCCGCGGCATCGATCCACCCATACCCCTTGGAAATTGGGCTGTAGACGTAAATCCGCCTGTCGACCTGCGGGCCGACGACCGTGAACGTCGTGAAGGCCGGGCCAGCCTCACCGAAGTCCACCGCGAGGTCATCCGGCCCGGAGTAGATGTGGGCTGCAGCATCAAAGTTCTGGACGTACCCCGGCTGGATCGCCGCCACGAGCATGAGCAGGTCGGCGGAGGCGCGGGCGTCAAGCGTCCACGTCTGAGAGCCTGTCGCGCTGTCGAAGGCCGCCGGCGCACGAAGGTAGCCTTGGAACCGTCCGCCAGCGGCACGCAACGAGTGGAGGTACGCAAGGACCTGACCTGCCCCCACCTTCGGCGACGGGAGCGCGAAGCCCACGCGCGCCGATGCATCGGTCGCTTCGACGCGGATCGCAAACGGGCGCGCCAGCGGGACGACGATCCCCCCACCGAGGCTTCCCCGTTCGACGACAGTTAGGCCGTCGGGTGCCGGTTCAAAGCTCAGTGAGGTTGCGTCGGTAGGCAGGGCGACTGACGGTCCAGTGCCTGCCAGGAAGCCGGAGAGGAGCGGGAAGCGCAGGTCTGGCCACGCCCCGGAGCGTGGGCGCGTGACGAGCGCCGCTTGGCCACCGCGCACGAGGAATACCACTGGGCCGCGCGCGGCGGTCACGTGGCGCGTGCCCGCCACCTCAACGTCGCTGACGAGGTGCGCCTGCGCTGGACCCGCATCGTCATCGAGGGAGTAGGTGAGCGTTTCGGCGCCACCTGTTGCCCGCAACGAGCCACCCGGCCGGGCAATCATGGCGCCCTGGGGCAGGGAGCTGATCGCTGCGACCGCCGCGCGCGCCTCCTCAGGCGTCCCAGAAGCGATCACGCCGAGCACGTGCGCCGCCTGCGCAGCCGGCAGGCCGGCCATCGCATCAATGAACGCCCGTGCGGTCCGGATGTCGACCGCGCCGAGCGCCTCCCCGATCGCCATTGCTGCCGTTGGCGATAGCCCGCCGGGGATCGCTGCAATGGCACTGGACAACCGTTCGGTCGATAGCCCCGCTGGGCCGAGGACGGCACTGGTAGGTCTCGGCAGTACCGGAGCGACAGGCAATGCAGGTGGAGCAGTTGGCACAACAACCACGGAGATGACCGGCCGTGACGTCGTGCCCGTTGCCGCAGGCTCTCCGCCGCCACCACCTCCGCCACCACTGGGACCCACCGGAGGCACGACCGGTGGCACCACCGGCAGGAGGGCGAGCGCCTCGCGGGTTGTCAGCACGAAGGTGCCAAGCACACTGGTCGAAATCGCGAACTGGCCCGTCGAGGAGGTGAGCTCGGATTGGGTCGC